>JAZNTC010000087.1:0-13866 GCA_045591605.1 Acutalibacteraceae bacterium
TCGCCACCGCATCCACCGGGAAAGAGGGGGCGGCCACCGACGTGAAGGCTACCAGCATAAATACACGGGCGGCAATCGCCGGGTTGACCAGATTCTGACCAATACCGCCAAACAGACACTTGTCGATGACGATGGCGTACAGGGCGCCCACCGCACATTGCCACAGCGGAATGTCCACCGGCAGGTTGAATGCCAGCAGAATGCCCGTCACGATGGCGGACAGATCACCCACCGTTTGCGGACGTTTCATCACCACGCGCGACAGATATTCCGACGCCACGCAGGATGCCACGCACACGGCGGTGACCGCCAGCGCACGCCAACCGAACAGAATGGCGGCCGCCACGAGCGACGGCATCAGCGCAAACACTACGTCACGCATAATGGTGCGCGTGCTGTCCTTCCCGTGCAGGTGGGGGGATGCAGACAACATCAGTTGAGCCATTGTGCGGTCACCTCCTTACTTTTTCTCACGAATGGCGGCTTTTGCCATTCGGAAGTTTTGTACCAACGGACGAAATGCCGGACAGGTGTAGGCACACGTGCCGCATTCCATGCACGACATAATGTGGCGCTTTTTGAGTTCCTCCAAATCACCGCGGATGTAGGCATCCGCCATGGAGGTGGGCACGAGTTTCATCGGGCACGCCGCCACACAGCGACCGCAACGCAAACACGGCGATTGCGGATGCGCGCGCAACTCCTCTTCGGTGAGCGCCAAGAACGCATTGTTTTGTTTCAGCACCGGCAAGGACGGGTCGGGAATCGCAATGCCCATCATGGGACCGCCCATCAGCAAACGGGTGGTTTTCTCCTGCATACCGCCGCAGAAATCCATCACCTCGGATATGGGGGTACCAATGGGGACACGCACGTTTTTCGGGAATTGTACTCCTGCTCCTGCCACTGTGACACGTTTATCAATAAGCGGCATACCCGTGCGCAAATACCGCGCAAGGAAACCCACCGAGGTCACGTTCAACACGATGCACCCCACGTCGGCAGGCAAGCCGCCGTCGGGCACGCGCAGACCCATGCAGGTGTGCACCAGCATTTTTTCCGCGCCCTGCGGATACCGTGCCGGCAACACCTTCACGCTGACGCGCTTCATTTTGCGTGCGGCGATGTGTTTGCGCAACAGCGCCACGGCATCCATCTTATTGCTTTCCACACCGATGATGGCGTGTGCCAAATCCAACCATTGCATCACGGCGGCGATGCCGTCCAGAATGTCGTCGGTGGATTCCATGCATTCACGGTAGTCGGCGGTGATATAGGGTTCACATTCCGCCGCGTTGATAACCAGCGTGTCCACCTTGTCGGGATTCTTGGGGTTCAGTTTGATGTGGGCAGGGAATCCTGCGCCGCCCAAACCGACCAAACCCGAACGGCGCACCGCCGCCAAAAAGGACTCTCTATCCGTCACTTCGGGGGGCTGAACCTCCTCCGAAATGCGGTTTTCGCCGTCGTTTTCAATCACCAGCGCCTGCCCGATCTGTCCGTTGGATTGACGGATGGCGGTGATCGCTTTCACTTTGCCCGATACGGGCGAATGGATGGGTGCGGACACCGGGGCTTCGCTGTCTGCCACACATTGGCCGACCGCCACCGCATCCCCCACCGCCACAATCGGCTTGCAAGGGGCGCCGATGTGTTGCGACATCATCAGCGTGACGGTTTTGCCTGCCGGCATATTGGCGGTCACGCAGAAACGCGTGTCCTTGCGGTGCGGTACTGCCGCACCCGGTTCGCCAAACAAGAGGTCCAAAATATTCATGCCGTTACCATATCCTTTCTATGGGATGTGTCGTTGTAACAAAGGGAACAAGATCTTCACGGTCAATCCCGTGATGCAACCGGCCACCGCGCCGGTCAAGAACAGCCACGGCGCATACCAAATGAGCGCCGGAGAAAACAAAAGCATCGCGGCCGCCAGTTGCCCCACGTTGTGGGCCACCGCACCGACCACACCCATGCCGAAGAAACTGACATTGCGCGAAAAGAAGTGCCACATCGCCGCCATCAACAGGGTGCTGAAAAGACCGCCTGCAAGGCTCATCCACCCCGAGGCGCCGCCGCGAAAAAAGGCGAAACCGGCTTTCACCGCCGTGACCGCCAGCGCGCCCGGCAGACCGAACAGCGGCAATGCCGTCATGGTGGCGAGGTTGGACAGCCCCCATTTGGCGCCCGGCACAGGCAGGGGCGGCAACAGACTTTCCAAAAACGAAAGCGCCACCGCCAGCGCGCACAGCACACCGAGCGCGGCGGTGCGAAACGCACGGGAGTTAGTTCGCAATCGCGTCCACCTCCCCTTCACCGACCACGCGCAGGGTAACGCCTGCCGGCACACACGCGGCTGCCGCGCCTGTTTGCTTCAACGCGCCGGTGTGCACACACAGTTTGTCGGGGCAATCGCTGTGGGAAAAGCGCACCGCGCCCCCTTTCACTTCCACCGTGACGGTGATGCCGTCACGTCCCGTGACGGTGCGCACCGTATCCTGTGCAAGCGAAAGGGAAATCGTTTCGGTGGGGGTGGTGAGAACCGCCCGCCCACCGTGTTGACCAAAGGAAAAGAAAGCGCCCCACATCCCGACAGCCGTTAACAACACGACTAACAGTATGATGAGATCCCCTTTCTTCATGCCTTTTCCTCCCACGTTTGCCTACTTGCCTAAATATAATGATAGCGTTTTTTGTGTGCAAAGTCAAGACGGAAACTTTTTGCACGCGATTTTTAGCAATAAATTACGGTTTTAACAATTTTTGTCAGGTTTTTGGAGAATTTGAAAGGTAAAAATTTTGTAAATTGGGGAAGAAATATTGACTTTGCCGCCAAATCGGGATATACTGAAAGAAAGGAAGAAAATAAAAAGGAGGATGTTCCTATGAAAATCGTTTGGAAACTGTTGGTTGTTCTGGGCGTGCTTGCCACTGCCGCGGCCGCTGTGGCGCTGTGGATGCGTTCCCGCAAGAAGGATGCCGAATTCGACGAGGATTGCTGTGTGTGGGAAGACGACGAGTGCAACTGCGAAGAGGCCTGCGAAGAATAAGCAAGTAAAAAAAGACCCGATGCTCACGCATCGGGTCTTTTTTTATGCGGTTTTGTCGACACGCCGCATCACCGTGATCAACGGGACGATCAGCAACAAACCTCCAAGGAAGTTGCTCGCGGCGTGGATCAGATCAAACGGCAAGCCTGCCGCGATCCACATGAGAGTCGCTTTGAAGGGGAGACCGAAAAACAGCGCTTGCGCCGGTGCATACAGCACGCCGAACAGCAACCCATGCAACGCGCACACCGCGGCATACACAAGCGGTGCCGCCGCACGGGGCAAGCGGCGAGGCAACAGCATAGTCATCCCCCACAGCGCCGTCCAGATGTATAGGTAGGGAATCCACCACGTCCCAAAACCTGCCACCATACCGTCCAGCAACACATAGACATACAGGGGATACAGCGCACGGGCACGGTACACCACCGTGGCGGCGACGATGAACACCCCCACCAAGTGAATGTTGGGCAGAAATTCCATCAGTTTTTTGGAAGCAAACATCAGCGCCGCCAGCAAGGCGAACACCGCGAGTTCCCGAATGGTCAGTTTCTTCATTTTTCAACCTTAAACGCATAGGACGCGCCTTCGGTGACGGCGGTCTTGTCCACCCCTGTCATGGCGTACTCGCCGTTCACGTAAAACGCCCAGTAGGTCTTGTCCACATCGTAATCGGCGGTGATGCCGTTCACCGTTTTCACGTACAGTCCGTACGCGCCCTCTTCACCTTGCACCAGACCGTGCTCCATCAACGCTTCTCCCACCACGGCTTTATCGGTATGGATGATAAATTCGGTGGAATTGCCCTCTTTGTCGGTCACCGTAAAGGTGAAGGTTACCGCCCCTTGACCAAGTTCGTTGTCGTTGGTCGTCGCGGTCGTGGTGGGGGTGGTTTCCCCATCGTTGGTCATCGCGGTCGTGGTGGATGTGGTTTCCCCATCGTTGGTCACCGCGGTCGTGGTGGGGGTGGTGTCCCCTCCGTTGGTTTTCGGCTGTTCGTTACAACCCATCATGCCAAGTGCCATAGCCGCAATCAGCACCGCACAAAGGAGAAACGACAGCACACGGATGTTGTGTGTCTTGTTCATTGGTACATATCTCCTTGCAATAATCTGCCCCCATCCGTTGGCGCTCGCAACGTGTATTCATCGGGAGTGTTGACCGCGCGAGTATTTCGACTCGGTGCGGATGACGGTCGCCTTCTCGGTTGCCCAATGGCGTGTCCCCACCTGCGGCGGTGGGCAAGACCGTATCGTAACGTGCACCTCACGGCGACGGGCTCGTGCAGGAATCTCACCTGCTTCCTCGTCCGCGATCGAGGAGAGTATACCACAGTTTTCGACAAAAAGCAAGACGGCATTCCTTGCCGCCTTGCTTTTAGATGAGGACGGGCGGCAGGTTGCCGCCCCTACGTCCCCTTAAAGATTTCACTCCAACTCAAATGCGCCGGTGTATAACCGATAATATTGCCCTTTCTGGGAAATCAGATCGTCGTGGTCGCCGCGTTCGATCACACGGCCGTGGTCAAGCACCAAAATGACGTTGGAATTCTTCACAGTGGACAAACGGTGCGCGATGACGAACACCGTGCGCCCTTCCATCAACGCATCCATACCGCGTTGCACGATTGCTTCGGTACGGGTATCGATGGAGGAGGTGGCTTCGTCCAAAATCATGACGGGAGGGTCTGCCACCGCCGCACGGGCGATGGAGAGCAACTGCCGTTGCCCCTGCGAGAGGTTGGCACCATTTTCGGTGAGGGCGGTTTGATAGCCGTCCGGCAAACGGGTGATGAAATCGTCTGCGCCTGCCAGTTTCGCCGCCGCCACGCATTCCTCATCGGTGGCATCCAGATTGCCGTAACGGATGTTCTCCATCACCGTGCCTGTGAACAGATTGGTGTCCTGCAACACGATGCCGAGCGAGCGGCGCAAATCCGCCTTTTTGATCTTGTTGATGTTGATGCCGTCGTAACGGATCTTGCCGTCCGCGATGTCGTAAAAGCGGTTGAGCAGGTTGGTGATGGTGGTTTTGCCTGCGCCCGTGGCGCCCACAAACGCCACCTTCTGCCCCGGTTTGGCATACAACGTCACGTCGTGCAACACCGTCTTTTCACCGTCATACGAGAAATCCACCCCGTAGAGCCGCACGTCGCCCGCGACACGGGTGTAGGTGACGGTGCCGTCGCCGTGCGGATGTTTCCATGCCCACACGCCCGTGTGTTCGGCACATTCCGTGAGCACGCCATCCTGTTCGCGCGCGTTCACCAAAGTGACGTATCCATCGTCGGTTTCGGGTGCTTCGTCCATCAGAGTGAAGATACGGTCTGCACCTGCCAGACCCATCACCACCGCGTTGATCTGGTGGGACACCTGATTGATGTTGCCGGCAAACTGTTTGGTCATGTTGAGGAACGGCACCACCACGCTGATGCCCAGCGGCAGGCCCGACAAACTCACGTTGGGCACACCGGCGAGCAACAGCGCACCACCCGACAGCGCCACGATCACGTACAGAATGTTGCCGATGTTGTTCAGCACCGGACCTAAAATGTTGGCATATTTGTTGGCGCGTTCGGATTCGCAGAACAATTCATCGTTCAAGCGGTCAAAATCCGCTTCGGCCTCGGTTTCGTGGCAAAACACCTTCACGACCTTTTGCCCGTGCATCATCTCTTCAATAAAGCCTTCCACCCGACCGAGCGACCGCTGTTGTTTAATAAAATATTTCGCCGAGCCGCCGCCCACCTTGCGCACCACGAAGGTGATGCAAATCACCCCTGCCGTGACCACCAACGTCAGCCACACGCAGAAATACAGCATGATGCAAAACACGGTGAGCACCGTTACGCCCGAAATAATCATTTGCGGAATGCTTTGCGACACCAGTTGGCGCAACGTGTCAATGTCGTTGGTATAGGTGCTCATCACGTCGCCGTGATTGTGGGTGTCGAAATATTTGATGGGTAACCGCTGCATACGGTTGAACATTTTTTCACGCAGTTTTTTGAGAATGCCTTGTGTGATGATCGCCATCAACTGGTTGTACACCACGCAGGAGATAAGCGACAGTACATAGAAGGTCGCGAGCACCGCCACGAGCGAGAGGATGGGACCGCTCGCCGCCGCCCAGTTGCCGTCGGTCGCGTGCAGTTCGATCTGCGCGATCACCCGTTGCATAAACAGCGAGGGGACGGAACTGACCACCGCGCTGAACAGAATGCACAGCAAGGTGACCGGAATCAACACGGGATAAAACGCGAGGATCTCTTTGAACAAACGGTGCATCGTGCCCTTTTTTGCCTTCGGTTTCATTCGGCATCCCCCTTTCCTGCCATGTTCTGCGAACGGTAGATCTCACGGTAAATGTCGCAGGAGCGGAGCAATTCGGCATGTGTGCCCATGGCGGCAATGCGACCGCCGTCCATCACCAAAATGCGGTCGGCATCCTCCACCGAGGCGGTGCGTTGCGCAATGATGATCTTGGTGGTGGTGGGGATGTATTCGCGCATGGCGCGACGGATGAGCGCATCCGTCTTGGTGTCCACCGCGCTGGTGGAGTCATCCAAGATCAGCACCTTCGGCTTTTTAAGCAGGGCGCGCGCAACGCACAGACGTTGCTTCTGACCGCCCGACACATTCGTACCCCCCTGTTCGATATAGGTGTCGTATCCGTCGGGGAACGCACTTACAAATTCGTCGGCGCAGGCAAGGCGGCAGGCTTCCACCAGCTCTTCGTCGGTCGCCTCCTTGTTGCCCCAGCGCAGATTCTCCTTCACCGTGCCCGAAAACAGCACGTTCTTTTGCAGCACCACTGCCACGCCGTTGCGCAGGGTGTCCAAATCGTACGCGCGCACGTCCACGCCGCCCACCTTCACCGCACCTTCGGTGACGTCATACAAACGGGAGATGAGTTGAATCAGCGAGGATTTTGACGAGCCCGTGCCGCCAATGATGCCCACCGTTTCGCCCGAACGAATGTGCAAATCGATGTTTTCCAGCACGGGGCGTTTGGCTTTTGGGGAATACTTAAAACTCACCCCATCAAAATCAATCGACCCGTCTGCCACTTCCGTCACGGGGTTTTCGGGGTTTCGAAGGGTGCTTTGTTCTTTCAGCACTTCGGCAATACGTTTCGCGGATTCGCCTGCCAGCGTGATCATCACGAACACCATCGACAGCATCATCAGACTGGACAGCATCATAAACCCGTAGGTGAGCAGCGCAGAGAGTTGCCCCACGTCCAGATCCAGCCCACGGGAGGTGATGACGGTGTAGGATCCAAAGGACAGCACAAACACCATCACCGCATACAGACAAAACTGCATCAGTGGATTGTTCAGCACCACAATGCGTTCCGCTTTGGTGAAATCGGCACACACCTCTTCGGCGGTGACGTCGAATTTCTTTTGCTCGTGCTCTTCGCGCACAAAGGATTTCACCACGCGCATACCCTTGATGTTCTCTTGAATGGAGGCGTTCAAATTATCGTATTTTTTGAACACACGGCGAAACAACGGCATGGCACTGCGCGCCACCAAAAACAGTCCCGTGCCCAAAACGGGAATGACAAACAAGAAAATCCATGCCATGTGACCGCCCATTTTGAATGCCATAAAGAAAGCAAACACCAACATCAGCGGTGAACGAATGGCGGTGCGGATGATCATCATATATGCCATCTGCACGTTGCCGACGTCGGTGGTCATGCGTGTCACGAGCGAGGAGGTCATGAACCGATCGATGTTTTCGAACGAAAAGCCCTGCACGCTGTGGAACAGGTCGTGGCGCAGATTGCGCGCCAAACCGCAGGACGCGGTGGCGCAGGTGAACCCTGCCCACGTTCCGAAGATGAGGGACAACAGCGCCATCGCGGTGAGAATGCCGCCATACATCCACAAGGTGGACATGGCGGCCCCGTCCTTCACCGCGTTGACGAGATCCGCGATCAAAAAGGGAATGATGCATTCCAGCACCACTTCACAACTGACCAGTAACGGTGTGGCGATGGAGGGGCGCTTATATTCCCGCAAGCTTTTCAGAATGGTTTTAAACATGCCTTGTCGCTTTCCTTTCGCGCAAAAAAGTATATTACATCAATTATACCCCCATCAAATCCCCGCTGTCAAGCGACCAGGCGATCTTTTGGCGATGTATACAAATTGTTTTTCTCAGGGAATTTCAATTTTTTTCGAATAGTGTATTTACATTTGGGGTGAAAATGGTATAATACTACTGTTAAAAACCTATGAGGGTGAGCAATTAAACCCGAATCCGCCGTAAAGTGGGATGTTTCGGTGCTTTTTGTCCCGTTCGTTCTCGCAAGGCGCTCATATTGGCGAGTATTTTAACAATGGATGAGCGAAAATTCGCCTTCCCAAAACGGAGTTCGGGTTTCGTTGCTCACCCTAAACAGAAAGGTACGTGGAAAAGTATGGAACGCAAAATTGGAACGGTATCGCGCGGCGTGCGCTGCCCCATCATTCGTGAAGGGGACGATTTGGCCGCATTGGTGACCACCGCCGTGTTGGAGGCCGCCGAAAGCGAAGGCTTTGCGCTGCGCGATCGTGACATCGTGGCGATGACCGAATCCATCGTCGCCCGTGCACAGGGCAACTATGTCGCCGTGAAGGACATTGCAGATGACGTCACCGCCAAATTCGGCGCGGATGCCACTGTTGGTGTGATTTTCCCCATTCTCTCACGTAACCGTTTTGCCATTTGTTTGAAGGGTATTGCCATGGGTGTGAAAAAGGTGGTGCTGATGCTCAGCTATCCCTCTGACGAAGTGGGCAACGAACTCGTGTCCCTTGACCAGTTGGATGCCGCCGGTGTCAACCCGTACAGCGATGTGCTGGACCTGCCCCGTTACCGTGAACTGTTTGGCGAAAACCGCCATCCTTTCACGAACGTGGACTATGTCGCGTATTACGAAGAGGTGATCCGCGAAGCCGGTGCCGAAGCGGAAATTGTGTTTGCCAACGATCCGCGCGCCATCCTTCGCTACACCAAAAACGTGATGCCGTGTGATATTCACACCCGTGTGCGCACCAAGCGTCTTTTGAAAGCCGCCGGTGCCGAAAAGGTGTTCGGTCTGGACGAGATCCTCTCCGCGCCCGTGAACGGCAGCGGTTGCAACGAGCAGTTCGGTCTGCTCGGTTCGAACAAGGCGACCGAAGAAACCGTGAAACTCTTCCCCCGTGAGTGCAAGGGGCTGGTGCTGGATATTCAAAAGCGGTTGTTGGAAGCGACCGGCAAGTGCATCGAAGTGATGGTGTACGGCGACGGCGCGTTCAAAGATCCGGTGGGTAAGATTTGGGAACTCGCCGATCCGTGTGTGTCCCCTGCCTACACCGATGGGTTGGAAGGCACTCCCAACGAATTGAAGTTGAAATATCTCGCGGACAACGATTTTGCGGAACTGTCCGGCGAAGCGTTGCGCGACGCGATTTCGCAGAAAATCCGCGAAAAGAAATCCGACCTCGTGGGCGACATGACCTCCGAAGGCACCACGCCGCGCCGCTTGACCGACCTGATCGGCTCGCTGTGCGACCTGACTTCCGGTTCGGGCGACAAGGGTACGCCCGTGGTGCTCATCCAAGGTTATTTTGACAACTACACCAACTAACTCTCGCAAGCCCCACTCGTGGAGTGGGGCTTGTTTTTTGATGCAATCTGTGATATACTGACTGCGATTACGATGCAAAGGAGTAATGGCATTGAAAATCTTGATCGTCGGCGTGGGAAAAGTGGGCGCAACCTTGGCTCGCCATTTGTCACGCGAAAAACACGATCTTATCTTGATTGATAGTAACCCGCTGGTGCTGGAAGCCGGCGTGGAATCCTATGACGTGCGCTCTCTGCGCGGCAACGGTGCTTCGGCATCCATCCTGCGTGAAGCGGAAGTGGACACGGCGGATCTGCTGATTGCCACGACCGGTGAGGACGAATTGAACCTGCTGTGTTGCATGACGGCGCACACCATGAATCCGCACCTGCACACCATCGCGCGTATCCGCAACCCCGAATACCGCGAACAGGCATATGCCATGCGCAGCGTGTTTGGTCTTTCCATGGCGATCAACCCCGAAATGCAAGCCGCCACCGAAATTGAACGATTGCTGAAATACCCCGGCTTTTTGAAGCGCGACACCTTTGCGCGCGGACGGTTGGAAATCGTGGAACTGCTGGTGGAAGAGGACAGTCCGCTGTGCAACGTGACGCTGATGTCGCTCGGCAACGTGGTGAAATGCCGCGTGCTGGTTTGCTCGGTGTTGCGCGGCGGCAAAGCCATCATTCCCGGCGGCAATTTCGTGGTGCAAGAAGGCGACCGCCTGTTTGTCACTGCCACCACCAAAAACCTGTCCACCTTACTGCGTAACCTCGGGCTGATTTCGCATCCTGCCAAACGCGTAATGATTGCCGGTGGCGGACACGTGAGTTACTATTTGGCACAGCGCCTTGCCAAAAGCGGTGTCGCGGTGCAGTTGTTTGAGCGTAATCTCACGCGGTGTGAGGAACTGGCGGAACTGTTGCCGACCGTGTCGGTGTTGCATGGCGACGTGAGCGACCAAACCCTTTTGGACAGCGAAGGCATTGCGGATTGCGATGCACTTGTGTCGCTGACGGGATTGGATGAACTGAACGTGATGACGTCGCTGTTTGCCCATTCGCGCGGCGTGGGGCAGGTCATTACCAAACTGGGGCGGTTGGAATCCACCGAACTGCTCAATTCCTTGCCGCTCGGTTCGATTTTGAGTCCCAAAGAACTGTGCACCAACATCATCGTGCGCTATGTGCGCGCCATGCAAAACCAAACGGGCGCGGCGCTGACGGTACATATGATTGCCGACGGACAAGTGGAAGCCGCCGAATTCGTGGTGGACGACACCACACGGCATACGGGTGTGCCGCTGCGTGAATTGAAGTTGCGCCGCGGTGTGCTGGTGGCAGGCATCTCCCACGGGGTCAACACCGAGATCCCCGACGGTAACACCGCCTTACAAAAGGGCGACATCGTGGTCATCGTGAGCGAAGAGGATCGTGACATTCGCCAGTTGAACGACATTTTCGAATAAGCGGGGGCGACCTATGAATTACAAAATGATGGGGCGCCTGATCGGCAGTATTCTGGCGATTGAAGGCGTGTTTATGCTTCCCTCGCTCTTTTTATGCTTGTGGGACGGCGCGCTCGTGAGCGCGCGTGCGTTCGGGCTGGCCATTACCATCACCGCCGCCACGGGACTGCTGTTGCTGTTGTTTTGCCGCCGTGCGGAACGTGGGTTTTATGCGCGCGAAGGCTTGGTCTGCGTGGGTATCAGTTGGGTGCTGATGAGTGTGTTCGGCTGTTTGCCGTTTGTCCTTTCGGGGGAGATTCCCCACTTTATCGATGCCTTGTTTGAAACCGTGTCGGGTTTCACCACCACGGGGGCTACCATCCTTTCCAACGTGGAAGGGTTAACACGCGGTGCGCTGTATTGGCGCAGTTTCAGCCATTGGTTGGGCGGCATGGGTGTGCTGGTGTTTGTGATGGCGGTCATTCCCACCAATGCACGGCGCGGCGGTTTTGCCGTGCACCTGTTGCGTGCGGAATCCACCGGTCCGCAGGTGGACAAGCTGGTGTCCCGTATGCGGCACTCCGCCGTTATTCTGTACGGCATCTACATTGCGCTCACCGTGTTGAATGTGCTCTTTTTGCTGGTTGGCGGCATGTCGGCATTCGATGCCATCTGCACCGCCTTCGGCACGGCGGGCACGGGTGGTTTCGGCACAAAAAACGACAGCTTGGCCTCATTTTCCCCTTATCTGCAAAACGTGACCACCGTGTTCATGCTCCTGTTCGGCGTTAACTTCACCTGCTTTTTCTTACTTATTCTGCGGCGATTGCGCCCGGTGGTGAAAGACGAGGAATTGCGGTTGTATCTCGGACTGGTGGCAGGCAGTATTCTCTTGATCGTGTGGAACGTTCGCCATCTGTACCCGACCTTGGGCGAAACGGTGCGCCACGCGGCATTTCAGGTGTCCTCCATTGTCACCACCACGGGATTTGCCACCACCGATTTTGATTTGTGGCCATCCTTTTCCAAGGCGATTTTGATGTTGTTGATGGTGACGGGTGCATGTGCCGGCAGCACGGGCGGCGGTATCAAATGCGGACGTGTGCTGTTGCTCATTAAAGGATTGTATCGCAATCTGCGCCGCATGTTGCACCCGAACAAGATCGAAACGGTGCGTGTCAGCGGTCGAACGGTGAGCGAGGATGTGTTGCGCAACACCAATATCTATCTGGTGGCATACACCGCCGTTTTGCTGATCAGTTTTCTTGTGGTGTCGTTGGACAACTTTTCGGTCACCACCAACCTCTCCGCAGTGCTTGCCTGTTTTAATAACATCGGGCCCGGTTTGGAAGCGGTGGGTCCCACCTGCAACTTCGGCGGATACAGTATTCTGTCCAAACTGGTGCTGATCGTGGATATGCTGGCAGGTCGTTTGGAGATCTTCCCCATTTTGGTGCTGTTTTCACGCTCCACCTGGACGGCAAAATAAAAAACGCCCACCGTAAGGGAGTTGTGGATGGGGATTGGAGAAATCCCAAGCCTCCCTCGTTGAGGGAGGTGGATTTTCCGTGGCGCAAACCACGGAAAAGACGGAGGGAGTCCTTTCGTAGCGCCATCTTGGTCGTAGAGAATCCCCCAGTCATTTTCTCCTCGCTACGCTCCTCGAAAATGCCAGCCCCCTTTAGGCAAGGGGGCCAAGGGTTACAGCCACTTTCCAAGTGGCATCAATATTCACAAAACAAACAAAGAGGATGTATCGCGGACGATACATCCTCTCTATTTTTATCCCTAACCGCACCCACCATACGGTGGGTGCTTTTCTACACAAAAAGGGAAAGGGGAAGCAGATCGCTCTGCTTCCCCTTTGTTTAGATTTGCTTAGCCGATGATGAAACTACTATCGTTTCTATCGCATCTTTCGCTATTTCGCGTTAGACGCTCTCCACCAGACGACCATCCACATCGAAGGTGTACGTACCCTTCGCCTTCAGATTGTTGGTGTTGGTGATATAGTATTGACGGTTCGCAATCACTTTACCGTTGTCGCCAACGTAGTAGTAGTTGCCATCCACCGCTTGCACCAAGCCGCGATACGGGATGCACAGACCATCTACACCGTAGTAGTAGCCACTCACAACCACGTTCGTCATCATGCCGGTTCCGTCGAAGAAGTAGTAACCATTCACGAAGCCTTCCAAATCGTTCGTGTTGCTGACGTAGCGACGACCTGTCATAATCTTACCGTTATCGCCGACGTAGTAGTAGGACTCGCCCACCTTGACCAAGCCGCGATACGCCTTGCACAGACCGTCTTCGCCATAGTAGTAGCCACTCTCAACCACGTTCGTCATCATCTTGCCGTCTTCGCCAAAGTAGTAGTAACTATTCACGAAGTTTTCGATGTTGTTCGTGTTGCTGACGTAGCGACGACCCTTCATCACACGAGCGCCGTCACCGACGTAGTAGTAGGACTCGCCCATCTTGACCAAGCCGCGATACGCTTTCGCCACGCCGTCCACATAGTAGACGCCTTCCACGATCTCCGCATTCAGAATCGGGATGATTTCGCCTTCTTTGATCATTTCGCCGCAGACACTGCACTTGAGGTCGCCGGTGTAACCGGGCTCTTCAAGCGTGGCATCCACTTTGCCTTCCACCACTTCGGTGTGACCCAGAGCCGGGACTTCTTCCTGTGCCACGATCACTTTGCCGCACACGGAGCAATGCTTGCCTTCGGTCAAACCGGTTTCGGTGCAAGTC
>JAZNTC010000088.1:0-18869 GCA_045591605.1 Acutalibacteraceae bacterium
GTGTCGTTGGTCACTTCCACCACCAGGTCATACACCGGATCGTCATAGGTCATACCGTTGAGGAAGCCGTTCACCGCGCCGTCGGGGAGCACTTCTTTCACGTCGTATTCGTATTTGCCGACCTTGTTGAAGGTGAGCGCTTTATCAAACGTGACCGTGCCGTCGGCATCGTTGGTGCCGCGCAACAGCACGGTGTCGGTGCCGTTTTCGCACACCACAAAGGAGAACATATCCGCTTCGAGCGTTTTGCCCGTGAGCGCCTTGTTCACCGCCGCTTCGGCGGTCAAATCCACCGTGACGTCGGTGGGATCATAGGTGTTGCGGAACACGACCTTGCCGTTGGTGCCGTTCACGGTGGCTGTTTCTTCTGCCGCACCGTTCACGGGCAGGATGGC
The DNA here is from genome assembly GCA_045591605.1 of Acutalibacteraceae bacterium. Taxonomy (GTDB): domain Bacteria; phylum Bacillota; class Clostridia; order Oscillospirales; family Acutalibacteraceae; genus SIG588. Next base: position 396 of record JAZNTC010000088.1, read on the forward strand.
CATCGCCGCTGTCAGATTGCCGCCCTCTTCGGTCACGGTAACCGTCACACGGTATTGCACCGCAGAATAGTCCCAGCCGGGCAGGGAGGTGTTCTCTTCCCTGAGCAGGTAACGGTAGACACCGGTGTCGGTATAGGTCGCCGTCACGCGCGCTTCACCTGCCGCATCGGAATACACCGTGAGCGGCGCCGCGCCGGGGATGGGTTGCCAGTTGGCATCGACCAGCACCGCGGTGAAACGGAAGCCCGCTCTCGACACGGTGATGTCCCCCGACAGGTTGTTCACCTGCTTTTCAATGTCCACGCTCACGGGCGCGGTGTGATAGGTGTTGTGGAACACAACTTCGTAGGAACCGTCGGTGATGGCGGTGTTGTTGAGATCGGTCACCGCAGCCACCAGTTGACCGTCCTCATCCGTCACCGTCACGGTGAAGGTGTACAGCGTGCGGTCGTAGGTGACGTTTTCCACGTTGCCTTTCACTTCCAGCACCTGGTATGCCCACGAGCCGACGGTATCAAACGTGATGCCGTCTAACACGTTTTCGATGGTGAAGGTTTTGGTGCCGCTTTCACCTGCCGCATAGGGAGTCTGCGCGGTCTTGCCACCGATATCTTCCCATGCCGCGCCGTCGAAGCGCTGTACCTTAAAGTTATACGCACCTGCCGGCAGGAGCGACGAATCTTCTGCCGTGAACACCTTGGTGCCGACAATGTCCAGATCCACCTCTGCCGCGAGGGGGGTGTAGGTATTGGTAACAACCGCGGTGGCCGCATAGTCGGCAGGAATCACCACTTGGTTATCCGTATCCGCCGCTTCGCCCGTGTGGTTACGGGTGCGGTACGCCGCATCAAAGATGGCATCCTGTGCCGCCGTCATCTGCTCGGTCACCGTGGCCACCGTGCCTGCCGGCAGACCCAGGATCTCCAGCGTGCCGCGCGCCTTGAGGCTGAGGGCAACGGTGCCATCCGCCGCCACCGTCACTTGATAATCGGCGGTGGTGCTGTCCTTCACCGTGTAGGTGTTTCCTGCGAGTGCCGCGCCCACGTTCACCGTCACGGCAAAGGTTTCGTCCAGCACCGCCGTCGGGATGGCATGGTCGCTGACCATTTCCTTGGTGATATACAGATTGCCGTACTTGTTCGGCGCGTTGGTGACCACCGCCGCCGTGTACTGCGCCGCACCGTTCAACACCTCTTCCACCGTGGGCACGGTGACCGTCGCGGTTTGGGATGCGATGTAGTAGTCGCCGCGAATCACTTCACCGATGGTGCACACCGTGCCTGCCGGAAGGCCGTCGATATACACGGTTTCGCCTGCTTTGACCGCCACGGTCAGCAGGTTGTTTTCATAGGTGAACGGCCGTTCGTTGCCGTTTGCGTTGTGCACCGACGGAGTCGCCGCCACGCCGTTCGGCACGGTTACGGTCAGGTCATAGGTATCGTCCGCGTTGCCGATGGCTTCGGTCACCTGTTTGGTGAGCGCGATACCCGTTTCTACGTTCAGTGTAACACGGCCGTTGTTGCCCAGCCACACGACCACGTCGTTGTCGTGGTGATCCGCCGCCATTTGGTGGGTATATTCGGGATCGAACGCCAACGTGGCGGTGTCGGTCTCGTTCGCCGCTTTTTCCACCTGCATGTTGTGCAAGCGGCTGGTGCGCAACGATTCCACACCCAGCATGGCGTACATTTCGGCATTGGGATGCGCCTGTTTGTATGCCGCGATGGTGGATGCCACCTTATCCGCCGGGATGACGTATCCCACATCGGCGGTGGTATAGCCGTTTTGGGCATCGTAGTTCACAAACACCTCGGCGTTATGATCATAAAACGCCACCGATTCTTTCAGGTAACCCCAGTCGGTATACACAAGGTAGGTCACCTTTTCGGCCGCCGTTGCCGCATCGGTCGTCGCGGCGGTGGGACGGTAATAGGTGACGTAGGTGTACACCTCGTCGGTGGGTTGCAGGGTGGTGTAATCCTCATAGGTCAACCACGTAAGGTCGAACTTGCCGTCCTGATACAACACCCCGTATTCGCCCGGTTCCCAGGCGATCGTGTCACTTTGGGTGGGTTTCACATCGGTGAAAATGGCCTGGTTGGTCTGGTGATAGTAGTAGCGGTTCGCCTTGGAGGGCTTGAATCCCACGTGCGCATCACCCATTGTCACCACGCCGTTTTCGGCGGCGTTACGCACACCAAAGGCGTTGCTGTACAAAGTGACCGTGCCGTTTTGCGTGTCCAGACCGGGGTAATCCGCCGCGATCGCGCGCAGGTCGATCTCGCCGTTGGGCAACAACACGTCGGTTGCCACACCCACGGTGTAGAACACGCGCAACGGGGTCTGACCCAGTTCGGTCAGCGTGACGGTGTGGTCATCGCCCACCGTCTTATCCACCACCTGCTCCAACAAAATGGGCAAGATCTCTTGGTTGATGCGGATCTCCAAACGCTGTGTACCGTCGGCATTCTCAATGATGTCGATGAGAATGTCCTCCGCCGTGTTCCACAGCTCGCCCGTGGTGGGATTCTGCCCCTCGGCAGCGTTCACCGTGTAGGTGCCGTCGGCATGTTCGGTCACGCCGTAGGACTGACCAAACAGCAAGACGGCCTGGATCTCTTTGATCTCCATGTAACGACCGATGTCGTCCACATAGACGAGGGGTGTGTTCTGCACGCCTGTGGCGCCGTCCACCGTGGTGGTGGAAGAAATCGGGTTAAACGCACCCGAGAACAGCTCCTGATAGATCTGCTCGAACGCAACGCCCAGATCGGGACTGCTCACTTCAAAAGGGGTGTCCACGTACACGATGTTGTCTGCGATCTCCTGACGCGTAGCGCCGGTGTAGCCGTGGTCAAATGTCCAGCCGTTGTTGCCGTTACCGTTTTTCACCGTGTTACCGCTCGCCCATGTCTCAAAATCGTCCCACGCATCGGAAATGGTACCGCTCGTGTTGGATGCGTTGAAACCGCGCGTGGTGTGCGCCGGATTCATCAGCGCATTGCCGATGGACGAGGTGCCCAGATCCACGCTGACACTGTACACCATGGCGGTCGTGTTGTAATTCTTTTCAATCAACACTTTGTTATACGCCGCGTTCAACATGGTGCTGAGCACCATGTTGCTACTGCTGGAATTGGCCACCGTGCCTGCCGACACGTTATACCAGTTGCTCCGCACCGCGTGGTTGGCTTCACCGTCGGTCAAAACGATAATAACGGGTTTGCGCCCCTGCACATCGGATGCATTCGAAAGCTGTTTCATACCGCGGTCAATGCCCGATTGCAGGTTGGTGCCGCTCTGATATCCGTCGTCTGCACCCAGCGTTTTGCCGCTGTCATCCTTGGCGGTGATCACGCCGCCGGTGGAAGAATTGGTGTAGCTGTTGACCGAAAGGGTCACACCGTTTTGATAGAAGTCCAGCGGAAGCACTTCGTCGCTGTCCTCGTTATAGGACACGATGCCCAGACGGGTGGATTTCGCCGACAGCAGTTCATCGATCAACGTGTTGGACGCTTCGATGGTGCGCTGCATACGGGTCACACCGCCCGACGTGGTGCGCATCGAACCCGAGCTGTCCAGCACCAGCACCACATCCAGCGGTGCCGAAGTGGTCATGGTCGTGGTGGTGGTCATGGAGGAACCGAGCGCCGAGAACACGATCTGGAACGCCTCGTCCGCCGCCAAGTCGGCCACAAAGGTGGAACCGGCGTTACCGCTCGTGTTGAGCACCACCGTGTCGCCGTGCTTGTAGACGGATTTGTCCACCCACACGCGACCGGCGTAACGGTTGCCGTCCGCCGTAATGCCCATCATGGTCTCCCACATAAAGGCTGTGCCGGGATCGGTGGCGGTGTCCAACGTCACCGCGTGCAACACGGCATCCGCGCTTGTGGCAATGCCGCGCGAAATGGCAGGAACGCCTGCCAACACCAAAGCGGCACTCAGCACAACCGCCAACAAACGCCGCACGTTTTCTTTTGTTCGTTTCATACTTCGTTCCTCCCGGATAAGGGGGTTTCCCCGTTTGTGTCTACTCTGTTTTTTTCGTGGGTACACACCCCGATGAGATCTCCTGTCTGTTCAGGAGTGAAATAGCGGCAAGATCCGCAATCGCCGTAGGCTTCGTCGGCGTATCGGCATCCTTCCCCAATGGCGTTCACCCATCGTCGCCCCTGCGGTGTGATGCGCGGCGTCTCGGAAAAATCAGGATACTCGCCAAAGTACATCCCCGTTGACGGATCATAACTGAAGGGCACCTCTACCACGTCGCCGTCCAATCGGTACGATCGATATTTACTGTCTGTCACGCGCATCACCTCCCTCTTGATTACGTCTCTATTATACACGCGATCCACCGTCTTGTAACGGAGAGTTTTGCAAAAAAAACGGGCAAATTTATCGGGCAAATTTTGATAAAACAAGCCGCTTGTTTGCGAAAACCCCCATATTTACACGGTTCTTTCGACAGCAAAACGCCAAACGACCCGTTCGCTATAACGAACGGGTCGTTTTTTATTGCATCATATACTGTGCCAATTCACGCTTACCGCTGATCTGCAATTTTTCATACACGATCTGCAAATAGTTCTTCACGGTGCGTTCTGCGAGTTCCATGTGCTCGGCAATTTCACGCGCACGCCAACCGCGGTGATACAGCATCGCCACCGTGAATTCGGTGGGGGTGAGCACCTGCGTTACGTGGCGGTCGGCGATGCGGTTGTGCATTTCGCGCCAACCCTTGCCGTAATGACGGGTCACTTCCAGCACGCGGCGGATGGATGCCGCATCATCGTTCTTAAACTGCAGTTCCACCAACCCTTGCAACAGGTTGTGAAATTCCCCAAACGGCGCCACCAAGCCGTCTGCCTTTGCCAATTCCCACGCGGCCGCCACATGCCGTTTGGCAGGTTCCACCTGTTTCAAACTCATGCGACAGGCGGCGGAAATGAGGTGCATATAGATTTTGGGCAACGGATGCACCTGCGACACAAAACACAGCGCCGCTTGGGCAATACCCAATGCACGTTGGTATTCTTGCCGCAAATAGGCGATGTGTGCCAAGGTGTAACACCCAAACAACCGCAACCCTTCCGGCAGATAATGCAGATGCTCGTCTAACGGCGGAATCTGATCCAGCGGAAAGTGCAGTTCGGTGGCCACCAATGTCGCGGCAAACACGCGGATCGCGCGCAATTCGGGGGTGCTCTCACTGCGCAGATCCGCGTTCACTTGGTCGCGCAGGCGGTCGATGGAGAATTGTGCCAAGTGCAAACGATCCAGCGAAAGGAACGAGAAGGTGCACACCATCTCGGCGCTCAACCGTTGCCACGGCACGTGGCTGTCAAGATACGGTGCAAGCAGGGCCGCCGCTTCTTCGGGATATCCCGAAAAATACAGCAATTCGCCCTGCGCCAGCACGCGCTCGTCCTCGTTTTCAAGACCGTCAATAAAGGCTTGGGCTTCACCGGGAGCAAACGCCGCATTGATCAGTGGCAGGGGAAAGCCGGTCACGACACGTTGCCCTTCGGCATTCACCAACGCCGTTGTACCCGGATGATAGGCATCGGCAGGGATCTGCCAATCGCGCCCCACTTTGCGTGCGCCGAAGATCTTGCCTTCCTTCGCCCACTTTTGCACGGCGCGCACCGTCACACCCAGACGTGCTGCCGCCTCTTGCACAGTTTCATATTTTGGTTGGATCATACAACGTCGCTTCCTTTGTGTACCCGTGACGTTACGCGGGTAAGTTGTATCTTTATTATATACGTATTACAGTGCGGTTGCAACCCCTTGCGCCAAACTTTTTAATCGTATACCCTACAACATTTGCATTAGAGACGGCATGTATGATATCCCGTCAAGGAGTGCAAAAACACCCCGATGCCCTTGCCGTCATAGGCAAACTGTGGTTAGACAAAAATCGTCTAAACACATAAAGGGCAAAAAGCAACCGCTGCAGTGGATGTCGGACAATCTCCAACGGGGCGACGACAAGCGCCCCCTGCAACGCATTCGCACCCACCGCGTAACTTTTTGTGTTTTGCGAAACAACATACCGCCTGTTTAAGGCGGCAAGAAAAACGTCCTGACGTCCCCTGCAAGGGTAAAATCGCGGGAGACAACGTTTGTGGGTGTCCTCAAACACGTCCGAACGCATTCCCAAAACGCGCCCCCGTTGTGTAAAAGCACAAAAAAGAGGTTGCGCCGTTTGGCACAACCTCTTTTTTACTCAGATCAGATGAGTTCAATGATCGCCATTTCGGCGGCATCACCGCGGCGCGCACCCGTCTTGATAATACGGGTGTAACCACCGTTCTGCTCCGCATATTTGGGAGCAATTTCATCAAACAATTTCTTCGCCACCGCTTCCTTGGTGACAAACGCAAACACGCGGCGCTTGTTCGCCAGGTTCGGCTCTTTGGCGATGGTGATCATTTTCTCAGCCATGGCGCGCACATCCTTGGCACGGGTAACGGTCGTTTCGATGCGACCCTTTTCCAGCAGGAACGTCACCATTGCCCGCAGCATCGCCATACGCGAAGCAGTCGGTCTACCGAGCTTTCTGGTTCCGGGCATGTTAAGTCACTCCTTTTCTTCAAAATGGAAGAACGTTAATAGATAGATTCATAGTCAAATGGTGAGGATCAATCTTCGCTGTCACGCAGGGTAAAGCCCAACGATGCCAACTTGTTGATGACCTCTTCCAGCGATTTACGGCCGAGGTTACGCACCTTCATCATCTCGTCCTCCGTCTTGTTGATGAGGTCTTCGACGGTGTTGATGCCGGCACGTTTCAGGCAGTTGAAGGAACGGACCGACAGATCAAGTTCTTCGATTGTCATTTCCAGCACCTTCTGGTTGCCGTCACTGCCGGTTTCGACCATGATCGGGCCGCCGACACACGTGTCGCCGGACAGATCCACAAACAGGTTCAGATGCTCGGTCAAAACCTTTGCACCCAACGAAACCGCTTCCTTCGCAGAGATCGTGCCGTTCGTCCACACTTCCAGCGTGAGCTTGTCATAGTCCGTGATCTGACCCACACGGGTGTTGTCCACGGTGTAGTTGACCTTCAACACGGGGGTGTAGATGGAGTCGACCGGAATCACGCCGATCACGGGAGCTACCAACTGCTTGTTGCGCTCCGCCGGAACGAAACCGCGGCCCTTGTCCAGCGTGATCTCCATGAAGAGATGTCCGCCTTCGCCGACCGTGGCGATGTGCATATCCGGTTGCAGGATCTCCACTTCGCTGTCGCATTTGATGGAGGCCGCCGTTACTTCGCCCGGCTCCTCCGCTTCAATGTAGACCACTTTCGGACCGTCACCGTGAATTTTCGCGGTGAGACCCTTGATGTTGAGGACGATTTCGGTCACGTCCTCTTTCACACCTTCGATGGTGGAAAACTCGTGCAAAATACCGTCAATCTTGACGGATGTCGCTGCCACACCGGGCAGCGAAGAGAGCAGCACGCGACGCAGACTGTTGCCGAGCGTCGTTCCGTAACCGCGCTCCAACGGTTCCAGCACAAACTTGCCGTAGGTGCCGTCCGCTGCGAGGTCCAGCGCTTCAATTCTGGGCTTCTCAATCTCAATCATTCAAAACCCTCCTTATATAGTACGGAAAAGCAATGCCTTTTCCTATGATGAATCTTCGGATGACGATTCGAATTACTTCGAATACAACTCGACGATAAGGGTTTCTTCGATCGGCAGATCGATATCCTCACGATTCGGGATCGCCACGATCTTGGCTTCCATCGTCTCTTTGTTGACGTCCAGCCATTTCGCAACCGGACGGCCGCTGTTGGCTTCCACCAATGCCTTCATGAGTCCCAGCGAGCGGCTGTCTTCGTGCACAGCGATAACCTGACCTTCCTTGGTGAGGAAGGACGGCACGTTGACACGGCGGCCGTTCACGGTGAAGTGACCCTGCGTCACCAGCTGACGCGCCTGATTGCGCGAGCTGGCAAAGCCCAGGCGGTACACCACGTTGTCGAGACGGGATTCGAGGATGCGCAGCAGGTTTTCACCGGTAGCGCCCGTCATCTTGGTGGCGAGTTCAAAATAGTGGCGGAACTGGCCTTCCAGAACGCCATAGTAACGACGCGCATACTGCTTGGTGCGCAGCTGACGGCCGTATTCAGAGACCTTTTTGCGGCCCTGGCCATGCTGGCCGGGGGCATAGGCGCGCTTTGCAACCGCGCACTTCGCGCTGTAACAGCGTTCGCCTTTCAGAAACAATTTCTGACCTTCGCGGCGGCACAGTTTGCACGCCGGACCGGTATATCTTGCCATGTTGGTTGCACCTCCTGATTTGGATTACACGCGTCTCCGCTTGGGAGGACGGCATCCGTTGTGGGGGACGGGGGTCACGTCTTTGATCAGCGTGACTTCGAGTCCTGCGGCTTGCAGAGCACGGATCGCGGCTTCACGGCCGGCACCCGGGCCCTTAACGTACACTTCCACCGTCTTCAAACCGTGCTCCATTGCCGCTTTGGCAGCGGTTTCGGCAGCAGTCTGAGCAGCAAACGGGGTGGATTTCCGCGAACCGCGGAAACCGAGCTCACCGGCCGAAGCCCAGGAGAGCGCGTTGCCCTGCGTGTCACTGATGGTGACGATGGTGTTGTTGAACGTGGACTGGATATGCGCCGCGCCACGCTCAATGTTTTTCTTTTCCTTGCGACGACGGGTTGCACCCTTACGCGCAGTAGCTTTTGCAGCAGCCATTTCTTTCCCTCCCGCTTACTTCTTCTTGTTGGCGATGGTCTTCTTCGGGCCCTTACGGGTACGGGCATTGGTCTTGGAGCGCTGACCGCGCACCGGCAAGCCCTTGCGATGACGGAGACCACGATAACTTCCGATTTCGATGAGGCGCTTGATATCAAACGCCACGTTGCGGCGCAGGTCACCTTCCACCACGTAGTTGTGGTCGATGTGCTCACGCAGCAGGGACACTTGGTCTTCGGTCAAGTCACGCACGCGAATGTCCGGATCAATACCGGTCGCGGCGAGGATGTCCGAAGCGGATTTGCGGCCCAGACCGAAGATGTAGGTCAAGCCGATTTCGATGCGTTTATCTCTGGGCAGGTCAACACCAGCAATACGCGCCATAGTTTCTTCCTTCCTTTCGTGGGAGCTTATACTCGCTCCGCATTAAGAATGCAGCAATCAGCCCTGACGCTGCTTGTGTTTCGGGTTTTCGCAAATGACCATGATACGGCCCTTGCGCTTAATGATCTTGCACTTGTCGCAGATTTTCTTCACAGAAGGTCTGACTTTCATAATTGACCGTTCCTTTCTTGACAGGTTGAAAGCGGGTTTCTCACTTGGTTCGCCAAGTGATGCGTCCCTTGGTCAGGTCATACGGGGACATTTCCACCGTGACCTTGTCGCCCGGCAGAATGCGGATATAGTTCATACGCAATTTGCCGGAAATGTGTGCCAGTATACGGTGCCCGTTGCCGAGTTCCACTTGGAACGTCGCGTTCGGTAACGCTTCGACGACGGTGCCTTCCAATTCGATAACATCCGATTTTGACATGCGGAATAACCTCCCTCTTATCTACGGTAAGGTCATAATGACCGGTCCGTCAGGTGTGATGGCGATCGTGTGTTCAAAATGGGCAGATAAACTGCCGTCCTTCGTCACGGTTGTCCAGCCGTCCTCGAGGATCTTCACCTCGTGGGATCCGGCATTGACCATCGGTTCGATGGCTAAGGTCATGCCCGGCAGCAGACGCGTGCCGCGTCCGGGTGTTCCGAAGTTGGGTACACTGGGGTCTTCGTGCAGGTCCGTGCCTACGCCGTGGCCGACAAATTGCCGTACCACCGAGTAACCACGCACCTCGACATACCGCTGTACTGCCGCGCCGATATCCCCCACCCGATTGCCTGCCGTCGCCGCACGAATGCCTTCATACAGGCTTTCACGCGTGGCGTCCAGCAACGCTTGCGCTTCACGGGAGATGTCTCCCGCCGCAAAGGTGGCGGCGTTATCGCCGTGGTAGCCGTTCAAATACGCACCCACGTCAATGCTGACGATGTCGCCTGCTTTGATCACGTATTTTCCCGGTATGCCGTGGATAACTGTGCCATTGACGGAAATGCATGCCGAGGCCGGATATCCGCCGTAACCGAGAAAGGAGGGTTTTGCCCCTCGGCTCTCGATGAATCGGCGGATGAGGCGGTCGATCTCTCCGGTGGTTACCCCCGGTTCGACCGCCTCACCGCCAAGCTTCAACGCCTCGGCCGAAATTACGCAAGCCTCTTTCATCTCGCGCAATTCGCGACTGTTTTTAATGGCGATCATACCGTGCCTCCGCGATTATGCGTCCACGGCGGCCAGAGTCAGGCGCGTGGTTTCCGCGACTCCCTCTTGACCTTCCACGATCACGAGCTTACCGCAGGCCTGATAGTAGTCCTTCAGCGGCTCGGTCTGGTCATGATACACCTTCAAACGATCCTGCACCGTTTCGGGCATGTCGTCCTTGCGCTGAACAAGGGTGTCGCCGCAACGGTCGCAGACACCTTCCACCTTCGGCTGTTTGTAGTCGATGTGGTAGGTGGAGCCGCAACCCGGGCAGACACGGCGACCGGATACACGCTGGGCAATCGTTTCGTCCGCGACTTCGATGTCGATGACGCGGTCGATCACGATGCCCATACGGTCCAGCGCCTCGGCCTGCGGAATGGTGCGCGGAAAACCGTCCAGAATGAACCCGTTTTGGCAATCCGCCTCGGCCAAGCGGTCCTGAATGATGCCGATGACGACCTCATCCGGTACCAGCTGACCCGCGTCCATGTAGGATTTGGCTTTCAGCCCCATTTCGGTGCCGCTTTTCAGCGCTTCACGGATAATGTTACCCGTGGAGATAGTGGGGATTTGCAAATGATCGCTGATGATCTCCGCCTGGGTGCCTTTACCGGCGCCCGGCGCGCCTAACAGAATCAGTTTCATACCCGTTCCTCCGATCACTCAAGGAAGCCCTTGTAGTGACGCATCATCATCTGGCTTTCGATCTGCTGCGTGGTTTCAAGCGCGACCGACACGACGATCATGATCGACGTACCGCCGATGGTCAGACCGTACACCTGCGTTGCCATACCGAACAGCGTCGGGAACAGGGCGATGATACCCAGGAACAGCGCACCGATGAAGGTGATCTTGTTCAGCACACGCTTGATGTAGTCGGACGTCGGATCTCCCGGACGGTAGCCGGGGATCGAGCCGGAGTTCTTGCGCAGATTGTTCGCCATTTCCACCGGATCGTACTGAATGGTCACGTAGAAATACGCGAAGCCGAGGATCAGCACGAAGTACAGCAGAACGTAGAACCAACTGTCATACGCAAACAGGTTGAAGAACCAGTTGTCTTTCAGCGAGAACATCTCTTTGATGATGTTCGGCAGCTGCACGATGGAAACCGCCAGAATGATCGGCATAACGCCGGACATGTTCACCTTCACCGGAATGAAGGTGCTCTGGCCGCCATACATCTTGCGGCCCACCACACGCTTCGCGTACTGCACCGGAATGCGGCGCTCCGCGTTGGTGATGAGAACGATAAAGCCGATCATCGCAATAAACAGTGCCACAATGAGCACCGACAGAACGATGTACCACACGCCGTGGCGCGCGTCGCCGTTCATGACCAGATCAATACCGCCCTTGAAATACTGCCACAGCATCATGAGTGCGGTGGGGAGACGGGAGAGGATACCGGCAAACAGCAAAATCGAGATGCCGTTGCCAATGCCCTTTTCGTTGATCTGCTCGCCGAGCCACATCATCAATGCGGAACCGGCGGTGAAGCAGAGCACGATGACGACCGCAGCGAAGATGGCAGGGAAGCCCTTGCCCATCGCACTGCTCGTCAGAGCGTGATAGTTGTTTTTCACCATGAAATAGTACGCCACACCGAGCAACAGGCCCAGCGCGATCGTGCTGTAACGGGTGAGCTGGCTGAGCTTTTTACGACCCGCCTGCCCCTCTTTCGCCCAACGTTCGAGCGCAGGGATCGCCACCGTGAGCAACTGCACGATGATGCTGGCATTGATGTACGGCTGGATACTCAACGCAAAGATACTGGTATTGGAGAAACCGCCACCGGACATCATGGTCAAAAAGTTCATGATCTCGCTGGTGCCGTTTTCGGTTGCCGCTTTGACCGCTGCCACATCTACGAAGGGCACGGAGATGGCGGAACCGATACGGAACACCAATACGATCAGCAGGGTGAAGAGGACCTTTTTACGCAGGTCCACAATTTTCCAGGCGTTGCGCAGAGTCTGAAACATTTCAGATCACCTCAGCCTTTCCGCCCGCCGCCTCGATCTTTGCCTTAGCGGACTCGGAATAGGCTGCGGCTTTCACGGTGAGTTTCTTGGTCACCGCGCCATTGCCCAGCACTTTCACGCCGTCATACGCCTTCTTGATGATGCCGGCGGCTTTCAGTGCGTCGGCGTCTACCGTGGCACCGTCCTCAAACACGTTGAGGGCCGCCAGGTTGACGATGGCGTATTTCGTGGCGAAAATGTTGTTGAAACCTCTTTTCGGGATGCGGCGCTGCAAAGGCATCTGGCCGCCTTCAAAACCCGGTTGCATACCGCGACCGGCTCTTGCCTTCTGGCCCTTATGACCCTTACCTGCCGTCTTGCCCTGACCCGAACCGGCACCGCGGCCGATTCGCTTAACTTCCCGAACGGAGCCGGGAGCGGGAGAAAGCTCTTGCAGTTTCATGTGTTCGCACCTCCTTCTTACGCGTTGGTTACCTCGACGAGGTGGATGATCTTAGTGATCTTGCCCTGCGTTGCCGCATTCACGGGCTGTTCCGCCACGTCGCCGACCTTACGGAGGCCCAGCGCATTCGCAGTGGCGATCTGATCTTTTTTGCAACCGATCAGGCTGCGGACCAGCTTAATGCTGACGGTTTCCGTCTTCTTCTTAGCCATTTTGCAGCCCTCCTGTTACTCAAAAATTTCCTTGGCAGTCTTGCCACGGTTGGCAGCGGCTTCCTCCGCCGTGCGCAGTCGGGACAAACCGTCCATAACGGCGTTCACGACGTTGCAGGGGTTGTTGGAGCGCAGTGCCTTTGCACGGATATCCGCAATGCCGGCGGCTTCTGCCACCGCACGCACCGCACCGCTCGCGATGATACCGGTACCGGGGGCAGCGGGCTTGAGCAGCACTTCGCCGGCGCCGAATTTACCGATGATCTCGTGCGGGATCGTGGTGCCTTTGCGGGAGATGGTGATGAAGTTCTTTTTCGCATCTTCGATGCCTTTACGGATTGCATCCGGAACTTCGCTCGCCTTACCGAGACCGAAACCGACTTTGCCGTTACCGTCGCCCACCACGACAAGCGCGGAGAACTTGGAGATACGGCCGCCCTTCACCGTCTTGCTGACGCGGTTGATAGCCACGACGTTTTCGATGTACTCGGACACATTGGATTTGTTGTTTTCAAATCTGGCCAAAGTTTTTCTCCCCTTCCTTTAGAACTTGAGGCCGCCCTCACGGGCGCCTTCGGCCAGCTCCTGCACGCGGCCGTGGTACACATAGCCACCGCGGTCGAACACGACCTCGGTGATCCCCTTCGCAGCAGCGCGCTCAGCGATCAGCAGACCGACCTTCTTCGCGCCTTCCTTGTTGCCGCCGTTCGCGCCGAAATCCTTTTCAACGCTGGACGCCGCCGCAAGCGTAACACCCTGCACGTCGTCGATCAACTGGGCATAGATGTGGCAGTTGGAGCGAAACACGTTGAGACGGGGACGCTCGGCCGTGCCGGAAATTTTACCGCGCACACGCAGATGGCGGTGCAGACGTGCCTTATTGCTGTCTTTTTTGCTCACCATAGCAGTTCACTCCTCCTTTTACTTCTTACCCTTGGCGCCGGTCTTACCTTCCTTACGGTGGATGACCTCGTCAACGTATTTGATGCCCTTGCCCTTATACGGCTCGGGCGGGCGCTTGCCGCGGACTTCGGAAGCAAACTGACCAACCAGCTGCTTGTCGGCGCCGCTGATGATGATCTTGTTGGGACCCGGCACCTCAATGGTGATACCTTCGGGCTCTTCCATGAACACCTGGTGGCTGTAGCCCAGGTTCATCACAAGCTGCTTGCCCTGCTTAGCCACACGGTAACCGACGCCGTTGACGTCCAGTTCCTTCTTGTAGCCGTTGGTCACGCCTTCCACCATGTTTGCGATCATGGTGCGCGTGGTACCGTGCAGAGAACGGTTTTCTTTTTCGTCGTTCGGACGGGTGACCACCACTTCGGCGCCCTCAATGGCAATCGCCATGTTCGGGTTCGGAGCGTAGGTCAGGGTGCCCTTAGGGCCCTTCACGGTCACGACGCCCTCGGTGTACTTCACTTCCACACCGGCGGGGATGGTAATGGGTTTACGTCCAATTCTCGACATATCGTTCTACCCCCTTACCAAATGAACGCGAGGACTTCGCCGCCCACATTCTCACGGCGCGCCTTTTTGTCGGTCATGACGCCCTTCGAAGTGGAAACAATGGCGGTGCCGATGCCCTTCATGACCTTCGGCATTTCCTCACTGCTGGAATAGATGCGCAGGCCGGGCTTGGAAACACGGCGCAGGCCCTGGATGACCGGAGTCTTGGACGAACCCTGGTATTTCAGAGCGATGCGGATGATGCCCTGCTTGTCATCTTCGATGATCTGATAGTTCTTGATGTATCCCTCGTCAACAAGAATCTGGGCAATAGCCTTCTTCATGTTGGAAGCGGGGATATCCACCGAATCGTGCTTAGCCGAGCTTGCATTACGGATTCTCGTCAGCATATCGGCGATAGTATCGGTGATTTGCATTCCGTCAACCTCCTTTAAGCTATTACCAACTGGCCTTCTTCACGCCGGGAATTTCGCCCTTGTAGGCCAGTTCCCGGAAGCAGATACGGCACACGCCGTATTTGCGGAGATACGCATGGGGACGACCGCAGATCTTGCAGCGGTTGTACGCGCGCGTCGAAAACTTTGCGGGTCTTTGCTGTTTGAGCTTCATAGAAGTCTTTGCCACGTTAGTCCCCTCCTTATCTCTCGAACGGAGCGCCCATCAAAGAGAGCAACTCGCGTCCTTCTTCGTCGGTGTTGGCCGTGGTCACGAAGCAGATGTCCATACCACGCACCTTGTCGATCTTGTCGTAGTCGATCTCAGGGAAGATCAACTGTTCCTTCAGGCCCATGTTGTAGTTGCCACGGCCGTCGAAGGAGTTGGGATTGATGCCGCGGAAGTCACGCACGCGCGGCAGAGCCACGTTGAACAGACGGTCCAGGAACTCATACATACGCTCGCCGCGCAGAGTCACCTTCGCACCGATGTTCATGCCTTCACGCAGTTTGAAGTTTGCAACCGACTTGCGCGCCTTGCAGATGACAGGACGCTGACCGGTGATCGCACCGAGGTCGGTCATGATGGCGTCGAGAACCTTGGAGTTGTCGCGCGCCTCGCTGCAACTCACGTTGATGATGATCTTTTCCAACTTCGGAATCTGCATTACGCTCTCGTAGTTGAATTTCTTCATCAGCGCCGGAGCCACTTCGCTCTTGTAGAATTCTTTCATTCTGGCCATTACGCTACATCCTCCTTACTTACAGATTCTCGCCGCACTTGACACACACGCGAACCGAACGCTCTTTACCGTTGTCGTCCTTCACGCGCTTGTGCGCCACGCGGGTGGGCTTGCCGCAAGCCGGGCAGACAACCTGCACCTTGCATGCGTACATCGCGCCTTCGGCTTCGATGATGCCGCCCTGATCGCCCATTTTACGGGGCTTCACATGCTTTTTCACGAGGTTCAAACCCTCGACGATGACTTTGCCTTCCTTCGGGCTGACTTCGAGCACTTTGCCCTTTTTGCCCTTGTCGTCACCGCTCAGAACGATAACGGTATCGTTCTTCTTAATATGCAACGATTTCATTCCGTTACCTCCTTACAGCACTTCGGGAGCCAGCGAGAGGATCTTCATGTAGTCATGCTCACGAAGTTCACGCGCCACCGGCCCGAAAATACGGGTACCACGCGGGTTTTTGTCGTCACGAATGATGACGGCTGCGTTTTCGTCGAAACGAATGTAGGTGCCGTCCTCACGGCGAAGACCCTTGACCGATCTCACGATAACGGCCTTGACGACATCGCCTTTTTTCACCACGCCGCCGGGTGCTGCTTTCTTAACCGAAGCAACCACCACGTCGCCGATATTTGCATACCTGCGGCCGGAACCACCGAGAACACGAATGCACATAAGCTCTTTCGCGCCGGTGTTGTCGGCAACTTTGAGGTAGGTCTGCTGTTGTACCACAGGTGTTTCCTCCTTTCATGCGCTCGCCATGTACGAGCGCCCTTACCGACTTACTTCGCTTTCTCGATGATGGACACCACACGCCAGTTCTTGTCCTTGGACAGATGGCGGGTCTCCATTACGCTCACGCGGTCGCCCACGCGGCAGGTGTTCTCTTCATCGTGCGCCTTCAGTTTGACGGTACGCTTGATGATCTTGTTATACAAGGGGTGACGGACGTTGTCCTCGATCGCGATAACGACCGTCTTGTCCATCTTGTCACTCACGACCACGCCGACGCGGGTCTTTCTAAGATTCCGTTCGCTCACAGTTCTGTCCTCCTTCCGTTACGCGTCCGCGCCGTTTTTCAGGGTCTCGGTCATGATCGTTTTGATCACGGCGATTTCCTTCTTAACGTCGTTCAAGCGCATCGGGTTTTCGAGCTGATTGATGGCGTGCTGGAATCGCAGATTGAACAGCTCTTCTTTCAGTTCACCCAGACGAGTTTCCATTTCTTCAACGGACATCTCGCGGATCTTTTCTTTCGCTGATTTCTTCATTACTGCTCACCATCCGTTTCTTCCTTGGTCACAAATTTGCACTTGATGGGCAGCTTGTTCGCAGCCAGACGAAGCGCTTCGCGCGCCACATCCTCGGCCACGCCGGCGATCTCGAACATCACACGGCCCGGCTTCACGACGGCAACCCAGTACTCCGGCGAACCTTTACCGGAACCCATGCGGGTCTCGGCAGGCTTTTCGGTGAGCGGCTTGTCGGGGAAAATCTTGATCCAAACTTTACCGCCACGCTTGATGTAACGGGTCATGGCGATACGGGCGGCCTCGATCTGGTTGGAGCTGATCCATGCCGGCTCCGTCGCCATCAGGCCATATTCACCGTGGCTCACGGTGGTGCCGCGATAGGCCTTACCGGTGAGGCGGCCTCTGTGCACGCGACGATATTTTACTCTCTTCGGCAACAGCATTATTTGCGGCCTCCTTCCCGACGGGGCTTCGCAGCGCCCGCAAGCACTTCGCCGCGGTAGATCCAGGTCTTGACACCGATGCGGCCGTAGGTGGTGTTCGCCTCCGCAAAGCCGTAGTCGATGTCCGCACGCAGGGTCTGCAGCGGAATGGTACCTTCATGATAGTGCTCGGTACGCGCGATTTCGGCGCCGCCCAAACGGCCGGACACCTGCGTCTTGATACCCTTAGCACCCAGTTTCATTGCACGGCCGATCGCCATCTTCATTGCACGGCGGAACGACACACGCTTCTCCAGCTGAGCCGCAATGCTTTCGGCAACCAGCTGAGCGTCCAAATCCGGGTTCTTCACCTCAACGATGTTCACGAGGGTGGTTTTACCCAGCATCTTTTCGCAGGTCAAACGCAGCTTCTCGATTTCGGTGCCGCCCTTGCCGATAACCACACCGGGTTTCGCGCAGTGGATGTGCACACGGACACGGGAGGCGTCACGCTCGATCTCAACCTTGGAAATGCCGGCGGCATACAAGGTCTTTTTCAGATATTTGCGCAGATTGTAGTCCGACACAATGGTATCGCCCATGTCCTTGTCGGCCACGATCCAACGGGAATCCCAGTTTTTAATCACACCGACGCGAAGGCCGTGAGGATTCACTTTCTGTCCCATAACTCTCCTCCTCCTCGTTTAGTCCAGTTCCTTGAGCACCAGGGTGATATGAGAAGTTCTCTTCTCAATGCGGAACGCACGACCCTGTGCACGGGGACGGATACGCTTGATGATGGGGCCGCCGCTCACCGAGCACTCGGCCACATACAGAGCGTCACCGTTCATGTTGTGGTTGTTCACCGCGTTGGCCATCGCCGATTTGAGCAATTTCTCAATCGGCTCACAGGCGGCCTTCGAGGTGTTTTTCACGATCGCCATCGCGACATCAGCCGGCTTGTTGCGGATGAGGTCGAGAACGATTTTGACTTTGCGAGGGGAAATGCGGACGTAAGTTGCTTGCGCCCTTGCTTCCATTTCAATTCTCTCCTTTCAACCGCTTACTTCGACGTCTTGGAGCCGACGTGGCCCTTGAACGTACGGGTGGGGGCGAATTCGCCCAGCTTATGGCCGACCATATCTTCGGTGACGTACACCGGCACGTGCTTGCGCCCGTCATGCACCGCGAAAGTATG
>JAZNTC010000089.1:0-10641 GCA_045591605.1 Acutalibacteraceae bacterium
AAAAGGGTGCGTTACAACGCATCAAAGAGCAGTTGTAATATTCGGCGCGCGGTCTGCATAGGTTAAACCATCGAATACGAACTCCGTTTTGGAAAGGCGGATGTACGCCCTGTCGGCGTCAAAATGCTCGGCAATCCGCAAGGATTACCTCCGCTTTTGCCTTGACAGAGCGCAAATCCGCTTTTTCCAAAATCTGCGACTTCAAAGCGAGGAAATTTCGAGAGATTTTTGTTCCGATTGGGCGAAGCAAGGCTTTCACCTTGCGAGAACAAGCGGGGCAAAAAGCGCCGAAACAGCCCGCTTTGAGGCGGGTTCGTATTTGACGGTTTAACCTAGACATCGAAACAGATCGGGAGGTGGACGGGCGTGTTTTGCCGCATTACGGAACTGCACAACAAGGAAGTCATCAACGTGTCGGACGGCACCCGTTTGGGATGTGTGGACGACGTGGAAGTGGATACGCACACCGCGCAACTCACCGCCATTGTGTTGCACGGACGTCCCAAAATGCTGGGTATTATGGGGTGCGAGGAGGACACGGTCATTCCGTGGAAAGACATTGAAGTGATCGGGGAAGAGACCATTTTGGTCAATCGCCCTTCGTGTGGGGATGCCAAACCGCACGGTGGGGTATGCCGCGGCATGTTCGGGCGCGTGCGGTGATTTTTGGGGTTGACAAAACGGAGCAACTTCGGTATACTGTAACCATAAAGTTTTACATGACTGACGGATTTCGCAGAGCACTGCGGGGAAGTGTAAAACACAGTATGCCGACCGTCTGGGCGAAATCAGTTTTTTTGAAAGCTGGTTTCGCTCTTTTTTGTTGCGAAACCGCGGAAAGGACGTGGCAAGATGACTTGCGAATTTTGGGATGGATTTGCCGCCGGTGTGTGGCAGGACGAGATCAACGTGCGCGACTTTATTCAGACGAACTATCGCGCCTATACGGGAGATGCCGATTTTCTTAGGGGGGCAACGGCGCGCACCGCCGCCTTGATGGGCAAAGTGCAAGCCCTGTTTGCCGAGGAACGTGCCAAAGGCGGTGTGTTGGACGTGGACGTGAACACGGTGTCCTCGCTGGTCAACTATGCCCCGGGCTACATTGATAAGGACAATGAACTGATCGTGGGCATGCAGACGGATGCCCCCTTGAAGCGTGGGGTGAACCCGTTTGGCGGCATTCGCATGGCGCGCCAGGCGTGCGCCGCCTACGGCTACCGTTTGAGCGATAAGGTGGAGGACGAATTTCGTTTCCGCACCACCCACAACAGCGGTGTGTTCCGCGCCTACACCGACGAAATGCGTGCGGCGCGCAAATGCCACGTGATCACCGGCTTGCCGGATGCCTACGGACGCGGTCGCATCATCGGCGATTATCGCCGTGTGGCGCTGTATGGTGTGGACCGTTTAATCGAGGAAAAGCAGAAGGACAAAGCTGCCTTGGCGCGTGCCCCTTTCACGCAGGATAATATCCGTTTGTCGGAAGAGATCTTTCAGCAGATCACCTTTTTGGGGTATCTCAAAGAGATGGCGACAATGTACGGTTGTGACATCAGCCGTCCGGCGGCGGATGCCAAAGAAGCGGTGCAATGGACATATTTTGCCTATCTCGGTGCGATCAAAGAGCAAAACGGTGCGGCGATGTCGCTGGGCCGTGTGAGCACCTTCCTCGATATTTACATCGAGCGCGATATAGCGCTTGGAAAGTTGACCGAAGAGGGCGCGCAGGAACTGATGGACGATTTCGTCATTAAACTGCGCATCGCCCGTCATCTGCGCACCCCCGAATACAACGAACTGTTCGGCGGCGACCCGATGTGGATCACCGAAGCACTGGGCGGTATGGGCAAGGATGGGCGCACGCTGGTGACCAAAAACACCTACCGTATGCTCAACACGCTGTACACGTTGGGTTCTTCGCCCGAACCGAACCTGACGGTGCTGTGGTCGAATGCCTTGCCCGAAAACTTCAAACGCTTTTGCGCCAAGGTGTCGGCGGATACCGACTCCATTCAATATGAAAACGACGATCTGATGCGTCCGCTTCACGGGGACGATTACGCGATTGCCTGCTGTGTGTCCGCCATGGAAGTGGGCAAGCAGATGCAGTTTTTCGGTGCGCGGTGCAACCTTGCCAAACTGTTGCTGATTGCGCTCAACGGCGGTTTCGACACCACGAGCGGCATCCACATCGGTCCGCAGATGGCGGTGCTTTCGGGCGACACGCTGGATTTCGAAGCGGTGAAGGAGCGTTACTCCATTTACATTGCGTGGCTGTGCGAACTGTATGTGAACACCATGAACGTCATTCACTACATGCACGACAAATATGCCTATGAAAAAACGCAGATGGCGTTGCACGATACCGATGTGGAACGGTTGATGGCGTTTGGTGTGGCAGGGCTTTCGGTGGTGACGGATTCGCTCAGCGCGATCAAGCACGCCCGTGTGCATCCCGTGAAAGATGAACTCGGCTATATCACCGCGTTTCACACCGAAGGGACCTTCCCGAAATACGGCAACGATGACGACCGTGTGGACCTGCTTGCGCGCGATCTCACCCACGAGGTGATCACCGAACTGCGCAAAACCCCCACCTACCGCAACGCGGTGCACACCCTGTCGGTGCTCACCATCACTTCCAACGTGATGTACGGCAAGCACACGGGGGCAACGCCCGACGGTCGTGCGGCGGGTGCGCCGCTGGCACCCGGTGCCAACCCGATGCACAACCGCGAGGAAAACGGGGCACTCGCTTCGCTCAACTCGGTGGCGAAAATTCGCTATGAGGATTGCCGCGACGGCATTTCCAACACCTTCTCCATCACACCCGAAGCGTTGGGAAAAACCAAAGAAGAACGCATTGACAACTTGGTGGCGATTTTGGACGGATATTTTGCCCAGAAGGCACACCACATCAACGTGAACGTGCTCAACCGCGAGACCTTGATCGATGCATACGAACATCCCGACCGTTACCCGAACCTCACCATTCGCGTGTCGGGCTATGCGGTGAACTTCCACAAACTGTCGCGTGAACAGCAATACGAAGTCATCAGCCGCACCTTCCACCAAACGGTATGAGTAACGGACGGATTCACTCCATCCAAAGTCTGGGGGCGGTGGATGGACCGGGTGTGCGGTTTGTCGCCTTTTTGCAAGGGTGTCCGTTGCGGTGCAAATGCTGTCACAATCCCGACACGTGGGATCTGCACGGCGGCACGGTATATACCGCCGAGGAACTGGTGGAGAAAGCGGCACGCTATCGCCCCTATTTCGGCAACAAAGGGGGCATCACCCTTTCGGGGGGCGAGCCGCTGTTGCAAGCCGCCTTTGTGCAGGACGTGTTTCGCCTGTGTCATGAGCAGGGGATTCACACTTGCCTGGACACGTCGGGGTGCGTGTTGAACGACGAGGTGAAAGCGGCGCTGTGCCACACCGACCGCGTGTTGCTGGATTGGAAATACACCGACGATGCCGCGTACCGTGCCCACGTGGGCTGTTCGCTTGCGGCGGTGGACACCTTTTTGGCATACGTGAACGGGCAGGGCATTCCCGTCACCTTGCGGCAGGTGATCATTCCCACCGTGAACGATACCGAGGAAAACGTGCGGTTGCTCGGTGACGTGGCGCGTGCGCACCCGTGTGTCGATACGGTGGAACTGTTGCCGTTTAAGACCGTTTGCCAAGCGAAGTATGATGCGCTGGGCATCCCGTTCCCGTTTGGGCATCTGCCCACCCCCACCCCCGCCGATATGGCGCGGCTCAACCGACATCTTTCGGGGACGTAAAAAAATTTTGAAAAAGTTCAAAAAAAGACTTGCAAAACATAAGGTAGTGTGATATAATCGTACAGCCAAAAATATTTTATTTCACACGCAGATGGCAAAGGACGGGGTCGGTGCCGTGCAGGTGCACGGTGGCTTTGTCCTTCTGCGGAGGAAAAACCAAGGAGGAAAACAACTATGGCAGTCGTATCCATGAAACAGCTGCTGGAGGCCGGTGTCCACTTCGGTCACCAAACCCGCCGCTGGAACCCCAAGATGGCGCCCTATATTTTCACGGAGCGCAACGGCATCTACATCATCGACCTGCAGAAGACGGTCCGCAAGCTGGAGGAAGCGTACATGTTTGTGCGTGACATCGCGGCGAACGGTCAGTCGGTTCTGTTTGTCGGCACCAAGAAGCAGGCTCAGGATTCTGTCCGCGAAGAAGCGGAGCGCGCCGGTGCGTACTTCGTGAACGCGCGTTGGCTGGGCGGTATGCTCACCAACTTCCGCACCATCCGCGGCCGTGTGGCTCGTTTGAACCAGCTGCACACCATGCAGGAGGACGGCACGTTTGACTTGTTGCCGAAGAAGGAAGTCATCAAGCTGACCCACGAGATCGAGAAACTCGAAAAGTTCTTGGGCGGTATCAAAGAAATGAAGAAGCTCCCGGGCGCTTTGTTCATCGTCGATCCTCGTAAAGAGAAGATCGCGGTCGCGGAAGCGAAGAAGCTTGGTATCCCGGTGGTCGCCATCGTGGACACCAACTGCGATCCCGACGAAGTGGATTACGTGATCCCCGGCAACGACGATGCGATCCGTGCTGTGAAGCTGATCGCCGGCGTGATGGCGAACGCGATCATCGAAGCCAACCAGGGCGAGCAGAACGCTCCCGAAGCGGAAGCTGAAGTTGCAGAAGAAGCGGCGGAATAATCCGACTTTACTTGCATATTGATTGAAAGGACTGGATAACCATGGCATTTACGGCGAAAGACGTACAGACCCTGCGTGAGCGCACCGGTGTCGGTATGATGGACTGTAAGAAAGCGCTGTCTGAAACGGATGGCGATATGGAAAAGGCGATCGACGTTCTTCGTGAGAAAGGTCTTGCGAAGGCGGCGAAGAAGGCCGGCCGCATTGCGGCAGAAGGTGTGGCGTTTGCGACCACCTATGCCGATAAGAAAGTCGGCGTTGTGGTGGAAGTCAACTCCGAAACCGACTTCGTGGCGAAGAACCCGCAGTTCCAGGAGTTCGTGGCTGCGATCGCGGACACCGTGGCGGACACCAATCCTGCCGATATGGACGATCTGATGACCAAACCCTGCGCAGGCATGGAATCGGTCACGGCGGCTCTGCAGGAGAAGATTCTCGTCATCGGCGAGAACATGACGGTGCGCCGTTTTGTCCGCTATGAGGGCGATTGCGTGGCGTATGTGCACGGCGGCGGCCGTATCGGCGTGTTGGTTCGCTTTGAAGCGGACGGCGTGGCGGCGGATGCGTTGACCGAGTGCGGCAAGGACGTGGCGATGCAGATTGCGGCGCTCAACCCGTTGTACCTCTCGAAGGAAGCGGTGCCGGCGGCAGACGTCGACAAAGAGCGTGAAGTGCAGATTGCGCTGATCAAAGCGGATCCGAAGAACGCGAACAAGCCGGAGCAGATCGTCGAGAAGATGGTGGAGGGCAAACTCCGCAAGTTCTTCGAAGAGAACTGCTTGTTGCAGCAGGCGTTCGTGAAGGATGGCGACATTACGGTCGGTCAGTACATCGACAACTGCGCGAAAGCGGCAGGCGGCTCGCTCAAACTGGTGGAATACACCCGTTTCGAAAAGGGCGAAGGCTTGCAGAAGCGCGAAGATGATTTCGCGGCGGAAGTTGCCAGCATGATGGGCTAAAAAAATCACGGGACTGTTCATGGAACAGTCCCGTATTTTTTTGCAAAACGGTTGCCTTTTTCTCCAAAATATGGCATACTGTTATAAAAAGGGAAACCGACACAGAAAATTAACAGGAAAACCGCAGGAATTTCTTTACATACCGCTAGAAATATAGTACAATATTCTGTGTGAGATAAAAAAAGAGGAGAGGGAACTATGACACCGAAATACAAGCGCGTGCTTTTGAAACTCAGCGGCGAGGCGATGGCCGGCAACAATAAAATGGGATTGGATTTTGACACGGTGCTTACGGTGTGCAAAGCGGTGAAGGAATGCCGCGATGCCGGTGCCGAGATCGCCATTGTGGTGGGCGGCGGCAACTTCTGGCGCGGTCGATCCAGCGGTAAGATGGATCGCACCCGTGCAGACCACATGGGCATGCTTGCCACCACCATTAACGCCTTGGCGTTGGCGGATGCGCTGGAACAACTCGGCTGTGAGGTGCGTGTGCAAACCGCGATCGCCATGAACGAGATTGCGGAACCCTACATTCGCAACCGTGCGGTGCGCCATTTGGAAAAAGGGCGTGTCGTGGTGTTCGGTTGCGGTACGGGCAACCCCTTCTTCTCAACCGATACGGCGGCGGCACTGCGTGCGGCGGAGATCGAAGCGGACATCATTCTGAAAGCCAGCATGGTGGACGGTGTGTACGACAGCGATCCCAAGACCAACCCGAACGCGGTGAAATACGACAAAATCTCCTTCACCGACGTGCTGAACAAGGAACTGAAAGTGATGGATTCCACCGCGGCTTCGCTGTGCCGCGACAACGGATTGCCCATCTTGGTGTGCAATCTGGATGATCCGCAGAATATTGTGCGCGCCATCGGCGGTGAGCCGATCGGCACGATCGTGAAATAAGTGTAAGGAGAGTGTGTTATGAAAGAACTGTTTCGTGTAACCGAAGAAAAAATGCAGAAGTCTGTGCAGGGTTTGATGAACGAATATGCCGCCATCCGTGCCGGTCGTGCGAATCCGGCGGTGCTGGATAAGGTGCGTGTGGACTATTACGGTGTGGACACCCCCATCAACCAGATGGCGGCGGTGTCGGTGCCGGATGCGCGCACGCTGATGATCCAGCCGTGGGATAAAACCACGCTGAAAGCAATCGAAAAGGCAATCCAGACCTCGGATATCGGCATCAATCCGCAAAACGACGGCAGTGCGATTCGCCTTGTGTTTCCGCCGCTGACCGAAGAGCGCCGTCGCGAACTCGGCAAGCAGGTGTTGAAGATGGGCGAGGATTTCAAAGTGTCGGTGCGCGGTGTTCGCCGCGACTCGCTGGAAAAGTTGAAGGCGATGAAGAAGGCAAACGAGATCACGGAGGACGATCAGGCGAACGGCGAAAAGAAGATGCAGACCTTGACCGATAAGTACTGCAAGGAGATCGACGACGTCGCTTCCGCCAAAGAGAAGGAAATCATGGAACTGTAAGCAGTACCGTGTAAAAGCAGGACTCCGCCGCTGTGTCGGAGTCTTACTTTTTAAGCAGAGGAGACGCATCCAAACACGCCTAAAACGGCATAATTTCGATGCTTTTCGGCTTGTTGTCGGTGGCAGGCGACAGCCTTGCCACCTTCGCCGCACCGAAAATCACACGAAATTCCACTCGTTTTAGGTTGAAGAATGTAAACGGAGCCGATTTTTTCATCGGCAAGGCAAACGCGCAGTAGATCCTTGCGGGTTTACGAGCATTTTAACACAGCCGAGGGGAAAATCGGCCCGTTAACATCGGGTTCGGATATGCCTCCTCTGCTTAATTCCCACGGGAGGACAGGGTAGCAATGAAGATTGACGTGCGTGGCATTGCCAAAGCGTTTCGCCGTCATGCGGTGTTGCGTGACGTGTCGTTTTCCGCCGAGGCAGGACAATGCATAGGCATTTTGGGCAGTAACGGATGCGGAAAATCCACACTGCTCTCCATATTAGCAGGTATTCAATCTGCCGATCAAGGGTCGTTCCTCTTTCAGGGGAACGACCTGTTCCGCTGTCCAAAAGAATGGCGTGAAACGGTGGGGTACGTTCCGCAAGGCACGCCGTTGATGGAAGAACTCACCGCACGGGATAATCTTCGCTTGTGGTATACCGCCGAAGAGATGAAGGCATCCCTCACGGACGGTGTGCTCGCCATGCTCGGTGTGGACGAATTCTTGGACGTGACGGTTGCTAAAATGTCGGGCGGCATGAAAAAGCGGTTGTCCATCGGGTGTGCGGTGGCAAAAAATCCGTCGGTCTTGTTGCTTGATGAACCGATGACCGCCTTGGATATCGTGTGTAAACAACGCATCAATGCCTATCTGCAAGAGCGCAAACGCCGTGGTGATATCCTGGTGCTGGTGACACATGACGTGATGGAAATGCAACTGTGCGATGCGTGGTATATTTTGAAGGATGGCGTGCTCACCCCTTTCAAGTACGATGGCGATATGGAAGCGTTGGCGGCGAGTTTGTGATATGAAGACGTATTTTGAATTGCAGGCAAAGCGCTTTGCCAAGCGGCTTTGGTTGGTGGCGATCGTGCTGGTCGCTCTGCTGCTTGGTGCGTCGGTGTTGTTGTTGGCGATCACACAGCAAAACAGCGACGACACAAATAATCAGAAAATGCGTGTGGGCATTGTGGGGGATACGGACGATCCGTATCTCTCCTTTGGCCTGAAACTGTTTCAGTCGATGGATTCCTCCCGTTACACCGTGAAAATGGAATTTATGGAGGAGGCCGCGGCACGCCGCGCCTTGGAAACGGGCAAACTGTCGGCGTATCTCGTGTTGCCCGAAAACTTCTTGGATGAGGCGATGGTGGGTAACATTCAACCGATCGAATGTGTGATGACGGCAGGTACCAAAGGATTGGTCACGCTGTTCAAGGAGGAGATCAGCCGCGTCATTGTCACCATGGTGGTGGAAACGCAAAAGGGCATCTACGGCATGGATGCGGCGTACGATGCCCACGGGCAGAATTTCACCGACTGGGAACGTGTCAGTTTGAAATATGTGAATTTGATTTTGGAACGCGACGAGTTGTATACGGTGGAGGAGAGCGGTGTTACCGCGGGCTTGCCGTTCTTGCCGTCCTTAATCTGTGGGCTTTCGGTGTTGCTTATGTGGCTTTCGGTGTTGCCGTATGCCACCACGCTGGTCACACGGGAAGATTCGCTGTTTTGTCTGCTTCGTGCACGGGGTCTTACCGCGTGGCAACAGGTGGCGGCAGAATATGTGGCATTGGTCGCCGTGCTGTTGCCGCTTCAATGGGTGGTCACGGCGGTGGGTGCCGTTCTTTTGGATGCACCGCTCTGGCGTCTTTTGTTGGTCACCGTGCCGCTGTTATTGCTGGCGGCGGCGTTCCATTACGTGTTGTTCGCCTGTGTGCGCAACGTGGTGAGCGGCTTGCTTTTGTCCTTCTTCCTCACGGTGGCGCTTGGTTACGTCGGCGGCTGTTTGTATCCGTTGCAGGCATTTCCCGTATCGGTGCAGCAGGCATCCGCCGTGTTGCCCACGGCATTGTCCCACCGCTTGGTGGCGAGGGTGCTGTGTGAAGAACCGTGCGGCGCGGCGCTGTGCGGTGTGTTGGCATATACCGCGGTGTTTCTTGCCGTGGCCGTCTTGGTGCGGCACTGTCGTCTGGCAGGACGGGGAGGCAGCGTATGAAACGAGTGTTGATGTGGTTGTGGCTGACCACCAAACGCTGGTGTAAAAAGCCCACCTTTTTGTTGATGCTGTTGCTGTTGCCGCTATCGGCGGTCGCTTTGGCAGGTGTCGCCCGTGAGGAAAGCGGCATGGTGCGTGTCGCGTTGGTGGCGGAAGAAGCGGATGAACTGACGGCGGCGGTAATGGAAGAGTTGACCGCCGAGCGTTCATTGATGCACTACACCGTGTGTGCCACACCCGAAGAAGCGGTGACCTTGGTGCAAAACGGCACGTTGGATGCCGCGTGGATCTTTGCAGAAGATCTCGCCGAAAAGGTGGAGACATTTGCCGCCGAGGGGAAAGAGGCCGACCCCATGGTGCGTGTGGTCGAACGGGAAAGCAACCTGCTGTTGCAGTTATCGCGTGAGCGATTGTCGGGTGTGTTGTATCCCTACTGCTCCCGCGCGCTGTATTTGCAGTATATCCAAACGGGTCGATCGGAACTCGCCGCCCTTTCGGCGGATGAGTTGATCACCTATTACGAGGAACATCCGCTCAGTTTGGATCTGTTTCAATTTCAATCCCCCGATGCGCAGGAATCGGACGAAACGGTAGGTTACCTCACCGCACCGCTTCGCGGCGTGCTGGCGGTACTGTTGTTGCTGTGCGCCTTGGCGGTGGCGGTGTTCTACGGGCAGGATGAAGAACGCGGTATGTTCGCGTGGTTGCCGCTGTCGCGCCGCTTGTGGGCAGAACTCGGGTATCAAGTCACGGCGGTGGTGCCGATGGCGGCAGTGATGCTTGTCACACTGGCGATGGCAGGGGTCGCAGGTGAGCTGTGGCGTGAAGCGCTGTTGCTTTTCTGCTATGCGCTGTGTTGTGTGTGCTTTGCGATGCTTGTGCGGCAAGCGGTGCGCAATCTCACACTGCTCGCGGTGTTGATTCCCGTGTTCACGGTAACGCTTTTGGCGGTGTGTCCCGTGTTTGTGGAACTGCGTGAGGTCCGCGTGTTGCAACTGGCGTTTGCGCCAACCTATTATCTCTACGGCGCAAGCAATAACCGCTATTGGTGGTATATGGCGGTGTACACCGTGGTGTTGTGCGGCATAACCGCCTTGCTTTACAAGATTTCTCTTGCGAAAAAACCGAAACTGTGATAGTATAAACCAAAGGGCGGCATCGCCGCCCGTCACATACGCGGGTATGGCGGAATTGGCAGACGCGCCGGATTTAGGATCCGGTGGGCAACCGTGTGGGTTCGAGTCCCTTTGCCCGCACCAACACAAAAAGGCAGGTCGTACGACCTGCCTTTTTGT
>JAZNTC010000090.1:0-9358 GCA_045591605.1 Acutalibacteraceae bacterium
CATTGAAGACGGCAACCTGAAGGTCAATATCCCGACCGACAACATCTCTTATGACGATGCGCACTTCACCCTGTCCAAGATCACGCCTTTGCGTTACTTCGGCAGCGGTAAGAGTTCGGATGAAGGGTTTGTCTTCATCCCGGATGGCAGCGGTGTGGTGATTGATTTCAACAGAATCAATCTGAAGAGCACGACGTCGCTTTCCAGGACGGTGTACGGCGACGACTATTCATTGCTCACTCACAAGACGTATAACAACCTGTTGCAGACGGCGTATATGCCGGTGTTCGGTTTGAAAGCCCGCACCCGTGCCTACCTCGCCGTGATCGAAAAGGGCGATGCACTTGCCACCGTGCAAAGCGAAACGGGCAACCTGCAGTCTCCCTTTGAGTCGGCGTATGCGACCTTTACCTATCGCACGGTGCAGACCATCAACTACACCGACGGTACGAAACAAAACGGTGAATTCACCTACTTCCCCGAAAATATCTACACCGGCGGTTTCGCCATACGCTATCTTTTGATCTGCGGCAATGCGGAAATCGACTATGTGGATATGGCGATTAAATACCGTGAAT
Organism: Acutalibacteraceae bacterium; assembly: GCA_045591605.1. GTDB lineage: Bacteria > Bacillota > Clostridia > Oscillospirales > Acutalibacteraceae > SIG588. The sequence continues at coordinate 579 of JAZNTC010000090.1, forward strand.
ATCTGGTGGCCAACGGTCGTTTGGTGAGCGGCGTGAACACATCTGCCAATGCCAACGTGCCGCTGGTGCTGGAAACCCTCGGTATGATCGACAAGAAGGCGTCTTTCTTTGGTATCGTCTACGACAAGAAGATTCCGATGACCACCTTCGAAGACGCGCAGAGCATGATCAACACTCTGTCGGGTGAAGGTGTGGGCAACGTGTCTCTCCGCTATCGCGGCTGGGTGAACGGCGGTTTGAACTACTCGGTTCCGAACAAGATGTCCATTGTGGGCAAACTGGGCGGCAAATCGGGCTTCCGTAACCTGATCTCTTTCATGGCGGAAGGCGGTTACTCGCTGTATCCCGAAATCGACTTTAACGTGGTGCGTCGTGACGGTATGTTCGACGGTTACAGTGTCCAGAATAACGGCCCGAAGATGACCGACCGTACCACCGTGACACTGACGCCGCGTAACGAACTCGACAACGTGGGCGAGATTGATAAAAACTATTTTGCAGTGTCTCCCTCTTCCGCGACCAAGTATTACAAAGCGTTCTTCGGTAAGTACAATGCGTACAACACCGGTTCGGTCAGCTTGGGCACGGTGGGCAGTATGCTCTTCTCCGACTTTGCGAAGAACGAGAAGGGCAAGAACCGCCAGGAAGCGCTGGAGATTCTGAACTCCAACATCGCGACCTACGTCACCGGCGGCGGTAACACGAAGATTATGGTGGAAGGCGGTAACGCATACACCTGGAGTTACGCAACCGAGATCGTGGATATGCCGCTTTCGGGCAGTAACGCATTGTTGGCGGATCGTTCGGTACCGTTTATGCAAATCGTATTGCACGGACACATTCAGTATTCCGGCACGGCGATTAACATGGCGGACAATATGACCAACACGATCCTGAAGAGTGCCGAATACGGTGCCAATCTCCATTTCACGCTCAGTGCCCAGAACACGCGTGAATTGAAGGAAACCGTGTACTCGAACTACTTTACTCTTGATTTCGACACCTGGAAGGCAGACGTGATCGCGCAGTACGCGAAGTTCAACGCGGTGTTCGCCACCTTGCAGGATAAAGAGATCACTGATCATGCTGCGGCTGAAGGATTGGAGAACGTGTTTATCACCACCTACAGCAACGGCACCAAAGTGGTAGTTAATTACAACCGTACAGATGTGACGGTAGACGGCAAAACAGTTGCGGCACAGGACTTCGCAGTTCTTTGATCGCTGTCACATAATTTGAGAAGTAGAGGTTGGAATTATGAGTACTGCTGTAAAAAATTTGCAAAACAAAGCAAGGCGTCGCAGTTCCTCTCTGGAAAAGAGAAAGCAGAAAGCCTACTGGGTATTTCTGATTCCGTTCCTGATTGGTTTTGTGTGCCTGTTTGCCGGCATTTACGCCGATTCGTTGATTTACAGTTTCTGCAAGATCACGCTGAAGGGTAAAGACGGCTTCACCCAGGAATTCGTAGGATTCAAGAACTATGTGACGGCACTTCAGGACGTGGACTATCCGGGCAACATCATCTCGTCGGTCGGCGGAATGATCCCGGACGTGCTGATGATCACCTTCTACAGCTTGTTTGTGGCTGTGTTGTTGAACCGTGACATCAAGGGTCGTACGGTGTTCCGTGCCATCTTCTTCGTTCCGGTTATTCTGGCCACCGGTTTTATGACCAAGGCGGATATGACCAACATCGTGGCCGAAAGCACCTGGTCGTCGCTGGGCGAAGGCGCCGCGGCAACCGGAACGGTCGCGAACGGATTGTTCGATGCGATGGACTTGCAGGAATACCTAATGAACATGAGTTTCTCACCGGCAATTTCATTGTACGTTATCGAAGCGGTTTCCCGTATCTTTGATATCGTGAACAACTCCGGTGTGCAGATGCTGCTCTTCTTGGCAGGTCTGCAATCCATCTCGCCTTCCATCTACGAAGCGTCCGACATCGACGGTGCTTCGGGTTGGGAGACCTTCTGGCTGGTTACCTTGCCGATGATCAGTCCCTACATTTTGGTTAACGTATTCTACACGGTTGTGGACTCGTTCACCAAGAGTGACAACGCGATCATGCAGTTGATCCAAGAGCAGAGCTTCAAGTCCAATGCCATGGGCGTTGGCGCGGCAATGGCGTGGTTCTACTTCCTGGTCGTGGTGATCCTGGTCGCCATCATTGTGTCGATCATCAGTAGTTTCATCTACTATCAACAACGTGATTAAAGGAGGGTCGAGCAATGAGTGAAATGGTTAAAGAAACCAAGGCGCCGAAAGCCGCCAAAAAAGATGAACGCAAGTTCAAAAAAACGCGCACGCCGTTGCGTGAACGTATCAACGTCACCAATATCGGCGGTCTGCTCGGCCGTATCTTTATCTACCTTCTGTTGATTGAGATCGCGTTTATCATCATCTATCCGTTGTTCACCAAGTTGTCTACCTCCTTGATGAGCGAACAGGATATGTATGACCGTACGGTGACTTTCATTCCGCGTCACCCGACGTTGGAAAACCTCATCGTGGTGTTCCAGGAATCCTCCTTCGTGAAGGCGCTGGGCAACACCTTCCTGATTGCCTTGTTGGCAGCAATCCTGCAAACGGCAATCTGTTCCTTCACCGGTTTCGGCTTGGCGAAGATGAAATCTCGCTGGGGCACGCTGGTAATGGCGGCGGTGATCCTCGCCATCCTGATCCCCAACCAGGTTATCTTGATCCCGTTGTACCTGAAGTTCCGTTTCTTCGACATCTTCGGGATTTACGGATTGATCACGGGTGAGCAAGGGCCTTCGTTGATGAACACCTTGTGGCCAATCATCATTTTGTCCATCACGGGTTACGGCTTTAAAAACGGTCTGTATATCTTCATTATGCGTCAGTTCTACAAAGGCGTTCCGGAAGAACTGGAAGAGGCCGCCGCCATCGACGGTTACGGCACGTTTGCCACCTTCTTCCGCATTATCCTGCCGATGGCGGTCCCGATGATGATCACCATCTTCATGTTCGCTTTCTCCTGGCAGTGGACGGATACCTTCTATTCGGGCATCTTCTTCTCGAACCTGAAGGTGTTGGCGAACACGATCTTCACCATGAACAGTGCAACTTCCGGTGTCACCAGCGGCGCCTTCTCGGCGTCCATGTACCTGCACACGGGTGTGTTGATGGCAATTTTGCCGCTCATCATCATCTATGTGGTGGCACAGCGCTGGATCATCGGCGGTATCGAACGCAGTGGTCTGGTCGGCTAATCCAAACTGAAAAACGAGGACGTCATGTGTTACGTCCTCGTTTTGTTTTTCCTTGACAGAGAATGGCGTGTGGGGTATACTAAAAAGAGGGGATAACCCCCAAAATTGACAAGGGAGATTTGCATTATGACTTGGATAATCGGTATTGTGATCGTATTGGTTGTCATCGTTTTGGCAAACATCAAGATTGTTCCGCAAGCACACGAATTCGTCGTCGAATTGCTGGGGAAATATCGCACCACCTGGACGGCAGGTTTGCACGTGAAGATCCCGTTGCTCGAAAAGATCGCGAAGCGCGTGACATTGAAAGAGCAGGTGCTGGATTCTCCGCCGCAACCCGTGATCACCAAAGATAACGTCACCATGCAGATCGACACGGTGATCTACTATGCGGTGTACGATGCGAAACTGTTTGCATACGGCGCGGTGAATCCCATTTCTGCTTTGGCAAACTTGGCGGCGACCACCCTGCGCAACTTGGTGGGCGAACTGGAACTGGACGGCACCCTCACCTCGCGTGACACCATCAACGCCAAGATGACCGAGATTTTGGATGAAGCCACCGACAAATGGGGCATCAAAGTGCACCGCGTGGAATTGAAGAACATCATTCCGCCGGCGGAGATCCAAAACGCGATGGAAAAACAGATGAAAGCAGAACGCGATCGCCGTGAAACGCTGTTGCAGGCGGAAGGACACAAAGCCGCCGCCATCACCCGTGCGGAAGGCGATAAGCAGGCGATGGTGCTCGCCGCGGAAGGCGAGCGCGATGCACGCATTGCCCGCGCGGAAGGCGAAGCACGTGCCATCTATCTTGCGAAGAAAGCAGAAGCCGACGGCCTGCTCGCGCTGAAAGAAGCCGGCGTGGACGCGGCAGTGCTGGAACTGAAAAAGTACGAAGCCCTGGTGGCGATGTCGGATGGACGCGCCTCCAAGATCATCGTGCCCACCGATGCAGTGGATATGACCAAGGCAAACGTGCTGTTCTCCGAAACCTCGGGTTTGGGCGATGCGACATCGCCTGCTCCCGAAGCACCGACAAAGGTGAAAAAACCCGACCCGTGTTGTGATTGATAATGACCGAAAAAAGCCATGCCTTGGGGTGCATATCCCTTGTGTGGCTTTTTTTAACCGCACATCCCTCGGATTTTACACGAATTTTACACAGATTGGATTACGGATTTCACACCGTTGCGGTAGAATAGAGCCGTAACCGTTTGGTAAAATAGTGTATAAGAGAAGTGAGGGTGTGTATATGGACATTTTTGACGTATTAACATTAGTAGGCGGCCTTTGTTTGTTCTTGTTTGGCATGAACATCATGGGCAGCGCTTTGGAACGAAGCGCAGGCAACAAACTGGAAAGTATGATCGGCAAACTCACCACAGGTAAAGTGGCCGGGTTGCTCACGGGCCTTGGTGTGACCGCCGTGATTCAAAGCTCCTCTGCCACAACGGTCATGGTGGTTGGTTTTGTAAACTCCAAACTCATGACGTTGAAGCAGGCGATTCACGTGATCATGGGCGCAAACATCGGTACGACCGTCACGGCGTGGATTTTGAGCCTTAGCGGTATTTCGGGCAGCAACATGTTCTTGAAATTGTTGAAACCCTCCTCCTTCACGCCGTTGTTGGCCTTGGTGGGTGTTGTGTTGTTTATGTTCACCAAGAGCAACAAGAAAAAAGACATCGGCATGGTGTTGCTTGGATTTGCCACGTTGATGTTCGGTATGGAAACCATGACCGATGCGGTATCCGGACTGCGCGATGTTCCTGCGTTCCAAGAACTGTTCTTAATGTTTACGAACCCCGTTCTGGGTGTTGTGGCAGGTGCGGTGCTCACCGCCATCATTCAATCGAGTTCCGCTTCGGTTGGTATTCTTCAAGCGTTGGCGGCAACCGGTGCGGTTTCTTACAGCGCGGCGATCCCGATCATTATGGGTCAAAACATCGGCACTTGCGTGACGGCGATGATCTCCTCGGTCGGCACAACCAAAAACGCCAAACGCGCGGCGTTGGTACACTTGTCTTTTAACATCATCGGTACGGTGGCGTGTTTGAGCGTGTTTGCACAGGTAAAAGCGTTGTTCGCACCCGCGCTGCTGAACGAAGCGGCCACCTTTGCAGGTATTGCCACGGCACACTCCATCTTTAACGTGGTGTGCACCGTGTTGTTGCTCCCGATGTCCGGTTTGCTGGAAAAGTTGGCATACAAGCTCATCCCCGATTCGCAGATGCCCGAGCACGCATCCGAGTTGGACGAGCGCTTGCTCTCCACCCCGGCGATCGCGTTGGAGTGTGCGCATAACCTCACCTTTGACATGGCAAAGATTGCCACCGATGCATTGAAGGACAGTATCGCCTGCCTTTCGGTGTATGACAAAGCCAAAGCGGAAGCCATTCGTGAAACCGAGGACAAGACCGATCACCTCGAAGACGTGATCGGCAGCTATCTTGTGAAGATCAGCGCTAAGCAGTTGAACGAAACCGAAGGCGCGATGGCGTCCATGTTGCTGAAAGCCATCGGTGATTTCGAACGCATCTCCGACCATGCGGTCAACATTTTGGAATCGGCGGAAGAAATGCGCGAAAAAGGCATCGTGTTTACGGCCTCCGCCCAAGCGGAAATGGACGCCATGTGCGCCGCCACCATGGAGATCGTCACCATTTCGTATGGTGCGTTTTTGGAAAACGATGCCGGGAAAGCAACGGTGATCGAGCCTCTTGAACAGGTGATCGATCGCTTGAAAAGTTTGTTGCGCACTCGCCATATTGACCGTTTGCGCGTGGGCGATTGCGGCATCGAAGCCGGTTTCGTGTGGAGCGATCTTATCACCAACATGGAACGTGTTTCCGATCACTGCTCGAACATTGCAGGTTGTGTGATGGATACCAAAGAACAGAACATGAACTTGCACGAATCGCTGAAACTGCTTCGAAGCGACAGCGAGTTCTACCGTGAGAAATACACGGAATATACCAAAAAATATCTTTCGTTTGTGTGACCTGCACAGGCAGAGAGTTTACCCATGAGAAAGCGAGGCCGATGACATGATTTGGTGTGTGGACGACGACCGTACCATCCGTGAGATCGAAGTGTATACGTTGGAGCAAACGGGTTTTGAAGCACGCGGGTTTGCCGACGGCGTTTCCATGCTGGAAGCGCTGAAAACGGAAACGCCGGAATTGATCGTGTTGGATATTATGATGCCGGAGATGGATGGCCTCGCGGTGCTTGCCAAACTGCGCCAAAATGCGGCGTACAAGGACATTCCCGTGATCATGGCAACCGCTAAGGGCACCGAAATGGATAAGATCGGTGGGTTGAATTCCGGCGCGGACGATTATCTGGTGAAGCCGTTTGGCGTGATGGAAATGGTGGCACGTGTGAACGCGGTTTTACGCCGCACGGCCAAAGCCGCGCCGACGGGGGATATCACGGTCGGCGGTATTGTCTTGAAAGAAGGCGAGCACAAGGTGATCGCCAACGGCACAAATGTGGAGTTGACGCATAAAGAGTTTGAGTTGCTCAAACTCTTCATGCGGAATGTGGGAAAAGTGTTTTCGCGTGATAGGTTGATAGGGGAGATCTGGGGGACGGATTTCCTCGGTGAAACGCGCACGGTGGATGCACACATCAAAACGCTCCGTCAAAAGTTGGGAGTAACTGGCGGACAGATCAAGACGGTGATCGCCGTGGGATATCGATTGGAGAATACCGTATGACGAAAAAGATTTTTCAATCCATCTTCACCGTGGCGCTGGTGGTACTTCTCGCCAGCATCGGTATTGCCTACAGTTTTTTGTACGATTATTTTAACAAAGCACAGGTTACTCGTCTGAAAGCCGAGTTGGCGCTTGTGGCGGATACGGTGAACCAAGTCGGCGTGTCGTATTTCGAAGATTTCCATTCGTCTGCTTTCCGCTTCACGGTGGTAGACACGGACGGCACCGTGTTGTACGATACCCAAGCCGATCCGCACGAAATGGAAAATCACGCCGCGCGTGAAGAGATCGCGGAAGCGTTTGCCGACGGGACGGGCAGCAGCATCAGGAAGTCCGCCACCTTAACCGAAAAGACGTACTATGAAGCGATGCGTCTGGAAAATGGCAGCGTGCTTCGCGTTTCGGTCAACCAATTACGGGTTGGTGCGCTGATTCTCGGCATGTTACCTGCCATTTCCGCCATCCTATTGATCGCCGCCCTGGTGGCAGGTATCTTGTCCCACGCAATGGCAAAAAAAGTGACCGAACCGTTGATGCAACTGGATTTGGAGAATCCGCCAAAAGACAGTGCCTATGAGGAATTGACCCCCATACTTGCCAAGGTGCATAAGCAACACAAGCAAATTAAAAAACAAATAGAAGCGTTGCGTCGTCGGTCGGATGAGTTTGAACAGATCGTGTCCTCCATGAACGAGGGTTTGGTGTTGTTGGACGAGCACGGCATGGTGTTGAGCATGAACGCATCGGCAAAAAAGATCTTTGCCGTGAAAAACGATGTCACGGGCAGCGATTTTTTGCTTGTTGACTGCACAAGCAAAATGAGCAAGGCCATTTGGCAGGCGTTGGATGGGCATCACAGTGAATACACCGAAGAGCGGCAGGGGAACGAATATCAGTTCACGGTCAATGCCATTCACTCGGACGGTAAGGTGCTGGGCGTGGTCATTTTGGTGTTTGACATCAGCGATCGTGCGTTTGCCCAGCGGAATCGACAAGAGTTCACCGCCAACGTTACCCACGAATTAAAAACACCGTTGCAATCCATCATCGGAAGTGCAGAGTTGTTGGAAAACGGGTTGGTGAAAGAGGGGGATACCGCGCGTTTTGTGGGAAATATCCGTAAGGAAGCCACCCGTTTGGTATCGCTGATCAACGATATTATTCGTCTTTCGCAGTTGGACGAACAACACGAACCGACAACCGAAACGGTTGCGTTGATCGAGGTGGCGCGTGAGGTGGTGGAAGTGCTCACGGCATCTGCCGTTAAACGGCAGGTGGAACTGATTGTCGAAGGGGACGAATGTACCATTTTCGGTGTGCGCCGTTACGTGTACGAAATTTTGTATAACCTGTGCGACAACGCGATTCGCTACAACGTGGAGGGCGGTCGTGTGACGATCACTGTCGGCAAGGAGAGCGGACGGGCAACCGTGACGGTGAAAGATACCGGCATCGGTATCGCACCGGAACACCAGGGGCGAATTTTTGAGCGGTTTTACCGTGTGGATAAAAGCCACTCGAAGGAAACGGGAGGTACCGGCCTTGGGTTGTCGATCGTCAAACACGCGGTGCAATATCACGGCGGCAAAGTGACGTTGGACAGCGAGCTTGGCAAAGGCACGACCATCACGGTTGTATTTTGACGAAAAAGCACCCGATGAACATCGGGTGCTTTACTCTTTTATAAAAAGCCGTTTTCTTGCGAGTGCAGAAAAGCCTTCCCCTTGAGGGGAAGGTGGCTTTTGCCGTAGGAAAAAGACGGATGAGGTGAGGGGGCGCGGCTGTGCCGCGCGGTCGGGATGACAGGACTTTCGGGGGG
>JAZNTC010000091.1:0-2486 GCA_045591605.1 Acutalibacteraceae bacterium
TGTTTGCCCAAAAGGAAGATCCCATTATGATCAACGGTGTGTTGGCATCGGCGTGGGCGGATCTGTATCGTGTAAAGGCGGCGGAAGCGGCCGGTGAACAGCCCACGGTGGTGGCAACGGTGTATGCCGGATACAAGGGCAAGGAATTCCGTTTGCGCAATGCGGCGCGTGATGCCTCCCGTTTGTCGGTGGCGGTGTTACGGGAAGGATTGGACGTGTTGGAAGAAGCGGATCGCCGTTTGAAGTTCACTCCTGCCGACAACCGCATTGTGATGGAAGAGACCACCGCACGGCTGATCCTGCTCACGCGGCGAGGAAATTAAATGATGTTGCGGTTACGTGAAGCGGTGGTGGTGGAAGGCAAGCACGATGCGGTGCGGCTGGCACAGGTCGTGGATGCCCCCATTGTGCCCACCAACGGATTTCGCATTTTCAAAGACAAAGAACAAATGTCGTTGCTTCGCCGCTTGGCGCAGACACGCGGTTTGGTGATCCTCACCGACAGTGACAGTGCCGGATTGATCATACGGCGGCATTTGTGCAGTGGTATTCCGCCCTCGCAGATCAAGCAGGCGTATGCCCCTTGCATCGTGGGGAAAGAGCGGCGCAAAGCACACCCTTCCAAAGAAGGATTGCTCGGTGTGGAAGGGATCGACCCTGCGGCATTGGAAGAGGCACTGCGCCGTGCAGGGGTGACGGTCGAAGGAGAGGACACGCCGCGCCCTGTCGCGTGGATGACCAAGACGCGATTGTTTACCGATGGGTTGAACGGCACACCCGACAGCCGACGGCGGCGCGAGCGGTTGCTCACCTTGTGGGGGTTGCCCACCTATCTTTCGGCAAACCGTTTGGTGGAGGTTATTAACCTCACGGTGAGTGAAGAGGAATATAAAAGAACGCTGTCAGAGATCGGTTAATATGATTGAAAGAGGTGTTTTATGTTGCGTAACAGAGGGGTAATCAGCGTAATTGTTCCGGTTTATAATGTAGAAATATACTTGGAGGATTGTGTCAAGTCTGTGATTGCACAGACTTATAAACAATTGGAAATCATATTAGTGGACGATGGCGCTACCGATGCCTCCGGTAGTATGTGTGATGCTTTCGCCAGGATGGATGAACGGATAAAAGTGATTCATCAAGCGAACGCCGGTCTGTCGGCGGCGCGCAATACGGGGTTGCAGGTTGCTAAGGGTGAATATATCGCGTTCGTGGATAGTGATGATTGGATTGAAGAGGATGCATTGGAAACGTTATACGAGGCGTGCATTAGACATGATGTGAAGATGGCTTGCGCAGGTCGTTACGATGCCGTAAGCAGGGAAAAACAATACGAGGGGATGTGTCCGGAAAAAGACGAGGTGGTATCGGCTGAAACGATGCTTTCATACATGTTTTTTTCCAAAGGGACAACGTTCAGTGTTTGTGATAAGTTGTTTCATTATACGTGTTTTGAAGAAGTAGAGTTTCCTGTTGGAAAAATATATGAGGATATTCCGTTCACATTTACTTGCGTAAAAAAGAGCAATGCGATAGCTTTGTGTGCGAAAAGAGTATACAATTATCGGCATCGACCGCAATCCATTACTACTACCAGGAAGATGAAAGACCGTCTGCTGGATTACACCAATTTTACAAAAAAGGTGTTGGAGGATACGAAAAAAGAGTATCCGTCGCTTGTTGAGGCGGCGACGCTTTTTAGAACGCAGTCTCTTTCGTTTTTGATGTCCAATATTTGTTCGGCAGATACGGATACGTTTAGAAAGTATAAGAAGATATATCGAGCTTTTCGTACGGAATTACAAGCAAATAAATCATGCTGGTTAAAAAGCCCACACCTCTCACGCAAGCAAAGGAGGGTATTGTTGTTGCATTATTTCGGAATATATCGGAAGGTGAATGCAGTGATGATAAGCAGGAGGAAAAGACATGTCTGATATTCGAGTTTCTATAGTATCTTTAGTGTATAACCACGAACCCTATTTGCGTCAATGCTTGGAAGGACTTGTGATGCAAAAATGCAGTTTTCCTTATGAGGTGATCGTTCACGATGACGCTTCGACTGATCGCTCGGCAGATATTATTCGCCAATATGCCGAGAGATATCCGAATATAATAAAACCGATTTATCAAAAAGAAAATCAATTCTCGCAATGTGTTAATATTACAAAAACATTTATTTATCCACATGTTCAAGGCGAATATATTGCGTTTTGTGAGGGAGATGATTATTGGACAGATCCGTATAAACTCCAAAAACAAGTAGAATTTTTAGATAACCATCCGCAAGCTTCTGCTTGCGTGCATGCAGCGACAGAAATTATCATGTCAACCGGTAAAAAGTTCGTTTTCCCCTATGTTTTAGAAACACGGAAATATAGTATCGAGGAAGTTGTGATGGGGGATGGAAACCTTTTTGCCACAAACTCTCTTGTCATACGTAAAGACGTGCTTTTCCAAAAGCCCCCTTGTTTTAGACAAAGGGG
>JAZNTC010000092.1:0-3454 GCA_045591605.1 Acutalibacteraceae bacterium
ACGTCCACGTTGGAGTTGGCGAAGGGCGAGGCGATCATGCGAATACCTGCCGCTTCCAATTCTTTGGCGCTGTCCTTGGTTCGGAAATAGGGGTTTACGATATCGAGGTCAGCAATGGTGACGGGATACCCCATCTGTCGCAGATGCAACGCCCAGTTGACCGCAATGTTGGTTTTACCGCTGCCGTAATGACCGGCAAACAGGGTGACGCGCTTGATCTCCATTCGCCTCACCTCACAGCATGCGGCGAATGATCTTGCCGCTGGTGGTCTTGGGCAGTTCCGTTTTGAATTCCACAATACGCGGATATTTGTACGGTGCGGTGCGCTCCTTCACGTATTTCTGGATCTCCTTCTTGAGTTCCTCGGTCGCCACCGTGCCGCGCGTCAGCACGATGCTGGCTTTCACCACCTGACCGCGTACCTCATCGGGTGCGGCGGAAACACCGCATTCCAGCACATACGGCAGTTCCATAATAACACTTTCGATCTCGAACGGCCCGATGCGGTAACCCGACGATTTGATCACGTCGTCCGCACGACCGACATACCAGTAGAAACCGTCCTCATCGCGCCACGCCACGTCGCCCGTGTGATACAGACCGTCGTGCCACGCTTCGTTCGTCTTTTCGGTGTCGAGATAATACTCACGGAACAAGCCGCACGGCACACGCTTATCGGTGCGGATAACAATCTCGCCCGTTTCGCCCACGCCGACCGACTCGCCGTCGGGGGTAACCAGATCCACGTCATACAGCGGCACGGGCTTACCCATCGAGCCGAGTTTGTGCGGCATACCGATCAGGTTGCCGATCACAAGGGTGGTTTCGGTCTGACCGAAGCCTTCCATCACCTTGAGACCCGTGGTCTTTTCCAACTGACGGAACACCTCGGGGTTAAGCGCTTCACCTGCGATGGTGGCGTGCTCGACCGAACTCATATCGTATCTCGACAGATCTTCTTTGATCATCATGCGATACATCGTCGGCGGTGCGCAGAAGGTGGTGATGTGATACTTTTCGAACATCGGCAGAATATCCGCCGCGTCAAAACGCTCAAAGTCATAGATGAACAGCGGTGCTTCGCACAGCCATTGACCGTACAGTTTACCCCACATCGCCTTCGCCCAGCCGGTATCCGAAATGGTGAGGTGCAAGCCGTCGGGATTCACGCAATGCCAGTAGTTGGCGGTGATGAAGTGACCGAGCGGATATTTGCAGTTGTGAAGAGTCATCTTCGGGTTTCCCGACGTGCCCGAGGTGAAGAACATCAGCATCGGGTCATCGCCCTGAATGCTGTCCTCGGTGCGTTCAAAACGACCGCTGAACAGCGGATATTCCGCATCGAAATCGTGCCAGCCTTCACGCCGGGCACCCACCAACACGCGAATCGCCACGTCGGGGCAGTTGGCGGCCGCCGCCTCCACCTGCTCAACCGTTTGACCGTGCGCGGTGCAAAGGATCGCCGACACGCCTGCCGCCTTGAAACGGTATTCGAAGTCGTGCTCTTGCAACATATCGGTTGCCGGAATGCCGATGGCACCGAGTTTGTGCAGACCGAGCAGGGCAAACCAGAACTGATATTGACGGCGCAACACCAGCATCACGCGGTCGCCCTTTTTGATGCCGAGCGATTTGAAATAGTTGGCACATTGCGCCGATGCACGCTTCACATCCGCAAAGGTGAAACGACGTTCTACCTTATCGTTGTCGATGTGCAACATGGCGAGCTTATCGGGTTTCTTCGCCGCGATGCCGTCCACAATATCGAACGCGAAGTTAAATTTATCTTCGTTTTCAAAATCGATCGCAAGCAATGCACCGTTTTCATCCTCCGTGGGATGGATGAAGTTGTGATAGATGCGGCGCTCTTTGTATGCCTTCTTGGGTTTCGCCGCAAAGGTTTCGGACGGGGTGAGTTCGGGAATCGGCTCGCCCGTCGGATTCAACACCATCGCATAGAAATCGCAATCTTCGCCATTCACCGCGATCATGCCGTGCGGCGCAGAACTGTCGTAATAGATCGCATCCCCTTCGCCGAGCACTTCGGTGTGATCGCCGATCTGCACTTTCAAGTGACCTTTCACCACGATGTCGCATTCCTGTCCTGCGTGGGTGGTAAGTTCAATCGGGCTGTGCTGTGCTTCCTCGCTGTACGCGGCGCGCACAAACAGCGGCTCGGAAATACGGTTCTTAAACGAGGGGGCAAGGTTATAATACACCATGCCGTGCGCCTGCTCAATGCGCTGACCGTCGCCGCGACGGGTGACGGTGTAGGCGTGCAGGTTGGGGCTTTCGCCTTCGATCAAGTCGGTCACGTCCACGCGAAACGCCGTGGCGCAACGGTAAATAAAAGCAAAGGTAAGGTCGGCACGACCCTCCTCACACGCAATGTATTCGTTGGCGGTGACACCTGTCTTTTCCGCCATTTCCTGCGCGGTAAGACCCGCTTCTTCACGCAGAGCGTGAATACGGGCGGACACCTCGCGGATCTTGTGATCCAGTCCTTTCATTTGCTGCATGTTGCAGTCTCCTTTCGGCGGGCGGGATAAAAAAAGCCGCCCCAAAGATGTTGTCTTTGAGACGAGCCTATCCTACGATATACCCGCGGTACCACTCAAATTGCACCGTGACAGTGCCACTCACAGGCTCAAACAAGCCCTTGGCACTAACGCAGCCTGCGCGGGAAAGGTCTACGGACCGCCCGCGCGGGACGGCTCTCTTCTCTCCGACTCGGAAGCGACCGATACAAGAACTGCGACCTGCCGGGCTCGCACCCACCGCCGGCTCTCTTGGGTGTCCGTCACCTTGCACCGCTCTTCGTCAACGTCTTTTGAAATATATCAAAGAATACCACACTTGCTTGCGGTTGTCAACCGTATTTTCTTAATTTTTTTCGCTTTTTTCTACTTTTATTTACATTATATACCCCTTGGTCGAAAACGCTCGGCAGAACGCACAAAACCGCTCCCCCACACCACCGCATTTCAGTACAGTTGCCAATCTTTTTTTAACGTTTGCAAATGTTGGCATTTTGTGATATGATGGGTGCGTAAAGGAGGAATTGGTTATGCGCGCAGTTATTTCGGTTATCGGTAAGGATACAGTGGGCATTCTCGCCAAGGTGTCGGCGGTGTGCACCACCTACAATTTGAACATTGTGGAAGTCACCCAATCGGTGTTGCAAGAGTTTTTTGCCATGATCATGGTGGCGGATATCGGTGCCTCCAACGCTCCCTTTGACGTGGTGGCGGATGCGTTCTCGGCGCTGGGTGAAGAAACGGGTCTCTCCATCCGCATTATGCACGAGGACATCTTCAACTCCATGCACACCATCTGAGAGGAGCGCCCATATGCTGAACGCACACGATATACTGGAAACCATCACCATGATCCAGGACGAACACCTGGATGTCCGCACCATTACGATGGGCATTTCGCTGCTGGATTGCTGCG
>JAZNTC010000093.1:0-6609 GCA_045591605.1 Acutalibacteraceae bacterium
TCCCCTCCTGGTGGGCCTTCAGGGACTCGAACCCGGGACTGACCGGTTATGAGCCGGCTACTCTAACCAACTGAGTTAAAGGCCCGCGACCGCCGTTCGTTTTCGGCACGAACAGCATTATAACGCGTTTTGAATTGTTTGTCAAGCGGAATTTTCACTTAATCCAAGGGAATTTCGCTCCCCTCAAAACAGGCGTACAACGCGTTGTGCATTTTGATTTTCATCTCCACGTTCCAACCGTAGCTGTGCCGGAAACAGGTGAGAGACAAGAAGTTTTTTTGAGAAGCCGTCACCGGCTACCTTCATCCCTCTTTCGGCGGTGATGAGATGCGTTAGTCCAACGAAAACTCTTCGGCGGTGTGTTCCGCACGCTTCGGCGCACGGAGGGGGATGCGTTTCAGAGGATCGTACACGTATTTGCGGCACCGTTCATACAGCGGCATGGCACCGCGTCGGGGACACAGCACGACCTTACCGTCAAACGAACGTTGTCCGTGTTCGCAGGTTTCGCACGACGGCGTGATACGATTGCCATATAGTTTCTGTCGCATAAGGTTCCCTCTCTTTCATTCGCCGATATAGGTGAAACGGGGGAGTGACACGCCGTCCCGTTGCACGGTTTCATTCCACATAGCGGTCGGGCGCACCCACAGCGCACCTTCGCCGTATAGTGCTTGATACACCACCATCGGCTCCATCGTCTCGGAGTGGAGTGCCGTGCCGAGCACACGATATTCTTTACCCTTAAAATGTTTCCAACGTCCCGTGCGCACGGTATCCATACACAGTCAACTCCCGAATTTGTTTACTAATTATAACAGACGTCATTTGAAAAAGCAATGTCTTTGCGTAAAAAAGAGAGCGTTTTTGTGAAATTTGCAAAAGACGTGGGCGAAATGTATGGTGAAAAGAGAGAATTTGAAAAATATTTTGGGTAAGTAACCAAAGTATAAAATGTTGTGTAAAACGACTTGCAATCTTCCACAAAATGGAGTATAATACTCACGACTTAAAAAATATGGAGGTTGAATCACTATGTCCGTTAAAGTTGCTATCAATGGTTTTGGCCGTATCGGTCGTCTGGCGTTCCGTCAGATGTTCGGCGCCGAAGGGTACGAACTGGTTGCCATCCACGACCTGACCAAGCCCAGCATGCTGGCCCACCTGCTGAAATATGACACCGCTCAGGGCCGTTACGACGGTCACACGGTCGTGGCCGACGACGAAGCCGGCACCATCACCGTGGACGGCAAGGTTCTGAAGATCTATGCTGAGAAGAACGCGGCGGATCTGCCGTGGGGCGAAATCGGCGTGGACGTTGTCCTCGAGTGCACCGGTTTCTACTGCTCCAAGGAAAAGAGCCAGGCTCACATCGATGCCGGTGCGAAGAAGGTTGTTATCTCCGCTCCTGCCGGTAACGATCTGAAGACCATCGTGTTCAGCGTGAACGAAAAGACCCTGACCAAGGAAGACACCATCATCTCCGCGGCTTCCTGCACCACCAACTGCCTCGCGCCGATGGCGAAGGCTCTGAACGACTATGCCGAAGTGCAGAGCGGTATCATGACCACCGTTCATGCTTACACCGGCGATCAGATGATTCTGGACGGTCCGCACCGCAAGGGTGACCTGCGTCGTGCTCGCGCCGGTGCTCAGAACATCGTTCCCAACTCCACCGGTGCTGCGAAGGCCATCGGTCTGGTTATCCCCGAACTGAACGGCAAGCTGATCGGTTCCGCTCAGCGTGTTCCCACCTGCACCGGCTCCACCACCATTCTCGTGGCGGTTGTCAAGGGCAAGGACATCACCAAGGAAGGCATCAACGCGGCTATGAAGGCGGCGGCTTCCGATTCTTTCGGCTACAACGAAGATCAGATTGTGTCCTCCGACGTGATCGGCATCCGCTATGGCTCGCTGTTTGATGCGACTCAGACCATGGTGGCGAAGATCGACGATGACACCTATCAGGTGCAGGTCGTGTCGTGGTACGACAACGAAAATTCCTACACCAGCCAGATGGTGCGCACCATCAAATACTTCGCGGAACTGTAATTCCTTAGTTTCGTAACCTGCAATGGCGCTGTTTCGCACGGAACAGCGCCATTGTTTTAAGGTGGACATCAGAATCCTTGGGAGAGATGATTATGAAAAGGTCCTGGTGGCGTTGGTTACTTGTCGCCTTGTGGGTGGGTGTAATCTATATGTTTTCTGCACAGACGGGAGAGGTTTCGGGACATTTGAGCGGAGGTCTTACGCAATGGCTTGTTTCCCATCTCACACCGCAGTGGGATGCGCTGTCGGTCGCGGCGCGTGAAGAATTGCTTGCTACGTGGCGTTTTTTGATTCGCAAAGGCGCGCATATGACCGAGTTTGCCGTGCTGGCCGTGCTGTTTTTCGGCGCTTGGCGCAATGGCGGTCGGCGCACACTTGCCCGTGCGGCTTTGCTTACGGCGCCCTGCTGTTTGCTCACGGCGATGGGGGATGAATTTCACCAGCGGTTTGTGCCGTCGCGCGGCCCGTCCTTGGGCGACGTGTTTATCGATTTTGGCGGTGCTCTTTTGGGAATACTGTTGATGCTTTTGGTGTTCTCTCTTGCAAAGCGTTGCGGCAAATCGAAAGAATGATATGCTTTTTCTTGACTTTATAGGAAAATTCGCGTACAATAAAGAAGAGGTTAAACCGATCGGCGTTAAAATGCTCGGCAATCCGCGAGGATTACCTCCGCTTTTGCCTTGACATGACAAAACTCCGCTCTTTCCAAAATCTACGACCTCATAGTGAGGAGATTTCGAGGGGGCTTTGTTCCGGTCGGGCGAAGTAATGCGCGCGCCTTACGAGAACGAACGGGGCAAAAAGCACTGAAAGATCCCACTATGAGGCGGGTTCGGGTCTGACGGTTTAACCTAGTATTAACGGAAAGCGGAGCGATGACTATGAAAATCGGCTTTATCGGTGCAGGAAACATGGCGAGTGCCATTGTGCGCGGCATGGCAAGCAGTGGCGTGCACGGCAGCGATATGTTGGTATACGATGTCGATACGGCAAAGCAGGTGGCACTTTTTGAAGAGTGCGGTGTTTGCATGTGCGGCTCGGCAGAAGAAGTCATTTACGGTGTGGAAGCAGTGGTGTTGGCGGTGAAACCGCAGGTGTTCCCGTCGTTGTTGCCGCAACTTGCACCTGCGTTGCAAGCCTGCCGTCCGTTGATCATTTCCATTGCAGCAGGTAAAACCCTTGCATCCATTGAAGAGCTGGTTGGTGAGGGCTTGGCGATCGTGCGTGTGATGCCCAATATCAATGCCAAGGTCGGCGAAGCGATGTCGGCGTATTGCGCCAATGCGGTGGTGACTGTTGCGCAACGCGACACAGTTCTGCGTGTGTTTGATGCGGTGGGACAAACAATCGAAATGGCGGAAGCGCATTTTTCGGCATATGCGGCGCTGGCCGGTTGCTCGCCGGCGTATACGCTGTTGTATATGGATGCGTTGGCAGAGGCCGGTGTGAAATACGGCATTCCCAAGGACGTGTCACTTCAAATCGTGGCACAGGCGGTGCTTGGCACGGCACGCCTGTTGCAGGAAAGCGGTGACCATCCGCGTGCATTGGTGGATCAGGTGTGTTCGCCCGGCGGCACGACGATTGAAGGGGTTATTGCCCTGCAACAAAACGGGTTTGAAAACGCGGTGCTTCAAGCCGCACGTGCCAGTATGGAAAAGGATAAGACATTATGATGAAGGTAATTACCGGCAGTCTGCGCGGTCGCACGGTGCAAACGTTGGACGGCGATGCCACACGTCCCACCACCCAACGGGTGAAGGAAGCGTTGTTTAGCGCCATTCAGTTCGATATTGAAGGGCGGCGCGTGTTGGATGCGTTTGCAGGTTCGGGTCAGCTCGGCATCGAAGCGATCAGCCGCGGTGCGACCGCTTGCGTATTTGTGGATACCAACCGCGAAGCGGCCGAGATTGTGCGCCGCAACGTGACGTCGCTCGGTATTGCCGCGCAAAGCACGGTGCTGTGCCAAGATACGATGCAATTTCTGTTGCGCACGACCGAACGGTTTGATATTGTGTTTTTAGATCCGCCGTATGCCTCCGAACTGCTGGAACGGGCGCTGGTGGCGGCAGAGAAATTGTTGAATCCCGGTGGCTTTATTGTCTGTGAAAGCGATGAAAACGCCACCTTGCCCGAAACAGTGGGGGCGTTGTCGTTATATCGTTCCTATCGTTACAGCCACGTGAAACTGTGGATATACCGCTGAGAGGAGTGGGAAAGATGCGTTTGGCGATCTGTCCGGGTAGTTTCGACCCGGTGACCAACGGACATTTGGATGTCATTCAACGTGCTTCGCATTTGTTTGACAAAGTGGTCGTGTTGGTGGCGGTCAATGCCGACAAGCACGGTGTATTTACCGCTGAGGAGCGTTGTGTGTTGTTGCGCCGCGCGACGGCACATTTGCCGAATGTGGAAGTGGACAGTTACGACGGCTTGCTGGCGGATTATGCCCGTGAACGGAACGCCGCCGCGATTGTGAAAGGTTTGCGCGCCATGTCGGATTTCGAATACGAATTTCAGATGGCACTCACCAACCGAAAACTGAACGATCAAGTGGAAACGGTGTTCTTAACCACCTCCACCGAATACATGTATCTGTCCTCCAGCTTGGTGAAAGAGGTTGCCCGTTTGGGCGGCGATGTTTCGGAATTTGTACCCTCTTGTGTTGCCAATGAAATTGTAAATAAATTTGAAAGGAACGATACCCATGACCGTTGAAGTGATTTTGGAACAGTTGGACGATATGATTGACAAAGCGTTGCGCTTGCCTTTGTCGGGCGGCAAATGCTTGCTTCCTGCCGAGCAGTTGCGTGACTGTGTGGACGGCATCCGCGCAAACATGCCGATCGAAGTGAAACAGGCGAAAGCCATCGTGACCGACCGTGCGGAGATCATCTCCACCGCGCGCAAAGAAGCGGAAGGCATTGTGCGCACCGCCGAAGAGCGTGCACGCCGTCTGGTGCAGGAAGAAGAGATCGTGCGCCAAGCACAGGAGAAAGCCACTGAAATGTTGGCGCAGGCACAGCAGAAAGCGCGCGAAATGCGCCGCAGTGCGTTCGATTTCTCGGAAGACGTTCTCAAACGCACCGAAGAAGCGCTGGCACAGCGTTTGACCGAAGTGCGCGGTGTGCGCCAGTCGTTGCGCAGTCCGCAATCCGCGATTCAGAACAACACCAACAACGAAGAATAATGTGTAAGCGAGTACATCAAAACGATGTACTCGCTTTTCTTCTTCGAAAAATCCGAAAAAATTATAAATTTCTCGCATTTCCCTCTTCATTTTTCAAAAATAGTATGGTATACTGAATCATATATATTTAGAAACCGACGGTATCGTCGGGAAAGGAACGGATATGCGGACTGAAGAAGGATTCGGACGGTCGGAAGACGTGATCTCTGGGCGTAATGCCGTGGCGGAAGCGTTGAAATCGGGACGCCCGATCGATAGTGTGTTGGTGGCGCGCGGTAACCGCACCGGCAGTATCGGCGTGTTGATCGCTAAATGCCGCGAGGCAGGGATTCCCGTGAAGGATGCCGATCCGCGTAAATTGGAAGCGATGGGTGGCCCGAATCATCAAGGCATCATCGCCCTTGCGGCGTGCAAGGAATATGCCACGTTGGAAGATTTGTTTGCCCGTGCGGCCGAAAGTGGGGAAGAGCCGTTGTTCATCGTGTGCGATGAACTGGAAGATCCGCACAATCTCGGCGCCATTGTGCGCACCGCCGAAGCAGTGGGTGCCCACGGTGTCATCGTGCCGAAACGCCGTTCGGTGGGGCTCACCTCCACGGTGTACAAAGCATCGGCAGGCGCAGTGGAATATATGCCGGTGGCACGTGTCACCAACATTGCGGACACCTTGCGTGAACTGAAAGAGCACGGTGTCTGGGTCTATGGATTGGATATGGACGGCGAAAGTTACGATAAAGTGGATCTGACGGGCGCGGCGGCGCTGGTGGTCGGTGCAGAAGGCAACGGCATTGGTCGTCTGGTACGTTCGGAATGTGACGTGATTGTGTCGTTGCCGATGCGCGGAAAGATCTCGTCGCTTAACGCATCGGTGGCATGCGGTATTTTGATGTATGAAGCGGTGCGTCAACGCATGGCTGGGGGGAAGTGAACGGAATGACGGATAAGAACACAGAAGAAATCACCAAAGAATTTGATGTTGTGTCTGCCGATACCCCGTCGGAAGAGGATGAGGTCATTCGTATTTACGAACCGAAACCGAAGGACGATACGGATGATCGCCACACGCGCATTTTGGATTTTGATGACGAACGAGAGCCGTCGCGTGAGGAAGAACTCTCTTCGGTGGACGGACAACTGATGTTCGAAGGGATGGAGCCGGAGAAAGAGCCCGACGTGAAATCGGTGGAAGAGCAGTTGC
Organism: Acutalibacteraceae bacterium; assembly: GCA_045591605.1. GTDB lineage: Bacteria > Bacillota > Clostridia > Oscillospirales > Acutalibacteraceae > SIG588. Next base: position 6,441 of record JAZNTC010000093.1, read on the forward strand.
AGGATGCACGCCGTGAAAAGGTGGAGAAATTCCGCTTGATTGAAAACGACAACCTGCGTTTGACGGGTGAGGAACCCGAAGGAGAAGCGGAAGAGCCGACAGAAGCGGAAGAAGCGGACGAAGAGCCGGAAGAAGATACGAAGTCGGAGGCCAAGCGGTCTTAGGAAGA
>JAZNTC010000094.1:0-3371 GCA_045591605.1 Acutalibacteraceae bacterium
CGAAGAATGTAAACGGAGCCGATTTTTTCATCGGCAAGGCAAAAGCGCAGTAGATCCTTGCGGATTTACGAGCATTTTAACACAGCCGAGGGGAAAATCGGCCCGTTAACATCGGGTTCGGATATGCCTCCTCTGCTTAACAACAAAAACGGAGGTAAAGACAATGTTTGAAAATGCACGCGTATTTGAAACCACGCTGGCAGGCCGCCCCCTGGTGGTTGAAACCGGCAAAATGGCGCAGCTCTCCAACGGCTCTTGCTTGGTGCGCTACGGCGAAACGGTGGTCATGTGCAACGTGACCGCGTCCGCAAAACCCCGTGAAGGTGTGGATTTCTTCCCCCTTTCGGTGGACTACGAAGAAAAACTGTATGCGGTGGGTCGCATTCCCGGCTCGTTTATGCGCCGTGAAGGTCGCCCGACCGAAAAGGCGATCCTCACCTCCCGTGTGATCGACCGCCCGATTCGCCCCTTGTTTGCGAAGGATATGCGCAACGACGTATCGCTGGTGTGCACGGTCATGTCGGTGGATCCCGACTGTCCGCCCGAAACCACCGCGATGATCGGTGCGTCCATCGCCATCTCCATTTCGGACATCCCGTGGGATGGCCCGATCTCGGGTGTGGTCGTGGGTATGGTGGACGGTCAGTTCGTCATCAACCCCACCGCCGAGCAGGAAGCGCGTTCGGAAATGCACGTGACGGTGGCATCCACCGCCGATCTGGTGGCAATGATCGAAGCCGGCGCGAACGAAATCGACAACGACACCATGTTCGATGCGATCATGTTCGGTCATGCGGCCAACCAGCAGATTGTGGAGTTCATCAAGGGCATCCAGGCGGAAATCGGTCGTCCGAAGTTCTCCTTCGAGTCGAACGATCCCGATCCGGACATGTACGAAGCGGTGAAGGAATTCGCCATCGAAAAGGTGCGTTACGCGCTGGATACCGATGACAAGCTGATCCGTGACGAGCGTCTGCGCCCGGTGTATGACGAAGTGCACGAGAAGTTTGATGAGCAGTATCCCGAACAGGGCGCGAAACTCGAAGAATGCCTGTACAAGTTGCAGAAGTATGTGGTGCGCCGCTGGTTGCTGGATGACGGCAAGCGCGTGGACGGTCGCGGCATCAACGAGATTCGTCCCTTGGCGGCGGAAGTGGGCATTCTGCCCCGTACACACGGTTCGGGCATGTTCACCCGCGGTCAGACACAGGTGCTCACCACCGTGACGCTCGGCTCCACCGGCGATGCACAGTTGCTGGACGGCATTGATGACGAAACCGAGAAGCGTTACATGCATCACTACAACTTCCCCTCCTACTCGGTGGGTGAAACCAAGCCCAGCCGCGGCCCCGGTCGTCGTGAAATCGGTCACGGCGCGCTGGCAGAGCGTGCGTTGGTGCCGGTGCTCCCCTCTGTTGAGGAGTTCCCCTACACCATGCGTTTGGTCAGCGAAGTGCTGTCCTCCAACGGTTCCACCTCGCAGGGTTCCATCTGCGGTTCCACCCTCGCCCTCATGGATGCCGGTGTGCCGATCAAAGCCCCTGTGGCAGGTATCTCCTGCGGTCTGGTGACCGAAGGCGACCGTTTCATGACTATGGTGGACATCCAGGGTCTGGAAGATTTCTTCGGCGATATGGACTTTAAGGTTGGTGGCACGAAGAAGGGCATCACCGCAATCCAGATGGATTTGAAGGTGCACGGTTTGACTCCTGCCATCATCAAGGAAGCGTTGCAGAAGACCTACGATGCACGTATGTACATCCTCGATGAAGTGATGTTGAAAGCGATTCCCGAAGTGCGTCCCGAACTCTCCAAGTGGGCACCCAAGATGCTCTCCACCAAGATCGATGTGGACAAGATTCGTGAAGTTATCGGCAAGGGCGGCTCGGTCATCCAGAAAATCCAGGCGGATTGCAACTGCAAGATCGATATTGAAGAAGATGGTTCGGTCTTCATCTCCGCCATCAACGGCGACGATGCGAAGCGTGCGCTCTCCATTGTGGAGACCATTGCGAAGGATCCCGAGATCGGTGCAATCTACAAGGGCCGCGTGACCCGCTTGATGACCTTTGGTGCGTTTGTGGAAATTGCCCCCGGCAAGGAAGGTCTTGTACACATCAGCAAGCTGGATGTGAAGCGCGTGGAGCAGGTGGAAGACGTGGTTACCGTCGGCGACGAAGTGATGGTGAAAGTCACCGAGATCGACGAACAGGGTCGTCTGAACCTCTCGCGCCGCGATGCCCTCATCGAGGTGGAGGGGCTCACCCCCGAAAACACCGTGGAGGATGCACCGCGTTCCTCCCGCCCGCCTCGCCGCGACGGCGGTTTCCGCCGCGATGGTCGTGACGGTCGCGATGCACGCCGTTCGCGTCGTGATGACTAATTCGCTTTTATTATAGCAACAAAACCGCGGTAACGTTTTGGCGTTACCGCGGTTTTTATTGGAGGAATCCGACCGTGTGGGGTTGCCCTCCTTCGTGGTTGTGGATTACGTAGTGATGTCTTATAAGATCATCGGACATTTGCTGTGTTATTGCTTTTCGCCCTTTACATGTTTAGATACTTTTCGTGTAAACACGTTTCATCCGTTATTGTAGCAATATTGGTCATGGTATAGGGAAATGTTGTAGAGACGGGTGGGATTCTGAACCCGGGTTTTGCGCCTTGTGGGTGCTTTTTCAAGTTTCTGCACGCAAAACCTTGGCATTCCTTCGGAATGCGGGGTTCTTCATCTCGGACACGTTCACGAAATAAAAAGAGAGGCCAAACGGGGCGTTCACGTAGGGATTATTCGCCTAAAACAAGGATTTTTTGCGACATAATGCGTCAAAATGCCACGGTACGCGTCAGCGTTACCGTGGCATTTTTCCTTTTCTTTCATCAAAAAATCTCTTGTTTTAGGGGCTTCGCCGTTTTGTAGCCAAACGATTTGCTCTATCCTCAAAGTTGACAAACCGTCGTAATACTCTATGTCTTACAAGGTTTGGCAACAAGGAGGCGGAGCAAATCGTGGCGAAAAACCGATTCCTCCCTATGTGAACACCCCGAAAGACCTCTCTTTTTATTTGGCGGAGCGGGTGGGATTCTCCTCTCACTTGACGAAAGCCCCACCGGGGCTTTCTCCCGAATCTTCGCGACACAAGGTCGCTCACATTCGGAGTTCGTTTCGAATCCCACCAACGATAAAATATAAAAAGCACCCTAAAAGGGTGCCTTTTATATTTGGCGGAGCGGGTGGGATTCTGAACCCGGGTTTTGCGCCTTGTGGGTGCTTTTTCAAGTTTCTGCACGCAAAACCTTGGCATTCCTTCGGAATGCGGGGTTCTTCATCTCGGACACGTTCACGAAATAAAAAGAGAGGCCAAAAGACC
>JAZNTC010000095.1:0-4587 GCA_045591605.1 Acutalibacteraceae bacterium
GGACGCCGAGCGCCGCAAGCTGACGCTGGAGGCGGACACCCTGCGCGCCAACCGCAACAAGCTCTCCAAGCAGATCGGTATGCTGATGGGCCAGGGCAAGCGGGAGGAAGCAGAGGAGATCAAAGCGCAGGTCAGCGCTCAAGCTGCCGAGCTTGCCGAGCTGCAGCAAAAGGAATCCACCCTGCAGGCGCAGCCCACCGAAGTGATGATGAAGATCCCCAACATTGTGGATCCTTCCGTCCCTGTGGGCAAAAACGATGAGGAAAATGTGGAAGTGGAGCAGTTCGGTGAAAAAACCACCCCCACCTTTGAAATTCCTTACCATACTGATATTATGGCAAAATTCGCAGGCATCGATAAGGAGGCTGCCGGCCGTGTGGCAGGCGAGGGCTTCTATTACCTGATGGGGGACATCGCCCGTTTGCACAGTGCGGTGCTGTCCTATGCGCGCGATTTTATGATTGATAAGGGCTTTACGTATTGCATTCCGCCCTTTATGATTCGCTCCAACGTCGTCACGGGCGTGATGAGCTTTGAAGAGATGGATGCGATGATGTACAAGATCGAGGGTGAGGACCTCTACCTCATCGGCACCAGCGAGCACTCGATGATCGGTAAGTTTATCGACACCATCACCAACGAGGCGGAGCTGCCGCTGACGCTGACGAGCTATTCCCCCTGCTTCCGCAAGGAGAAGGGCGCGCACGGCATTGAGGAGCGCGGCATCTACCGCATCCACCAGTTCGAGAAGCAGGAAATGATCGTTATCTGCAAGCCCGAGGAGAGTATGGACTGGTTCCACAAGATGTGGAGTTACAGCGTGGAGTTGTTCCGCTCACTGGATATTCCCGTGCGCACGCTGGAATGCTGCTCGGGCGACTTGGCGGATTTGAAAGTCAAGTCCTATGACGTGGAGGCGTGGTCGCCGAAACAGCAGAAATACTTTGAAGTCTGTTCCTGCTCCAACTTGGGCGATGCACAAGCGCGCCGCCTGGGCATTCGTGTGAAGGGCGCCGACGGGCAGAAGTATCTCGCCCACACGCTGAACAACACGGTGGTGGCGCCGCCGCGCATGCTCATTGCGTTGCTGGAAAACAACCTCTCCTTCGACGGCGAGCGGTACACCCTAGCGATCCCGAAAGCGTTGCAACCCTACATGGGCGGCAAAGAGCAGATTACATCCAAGTAAGATACGTCCCTTCGGGGCGCTCTTAAATAAAATTTATTGAAAAGGAGTTCCAATTATTATGGACGACCCCGGGCCTACGGGAGCTTTGCTTCTGCATTTCCTTTTGTTGCTGGTGCTGATTCTTGTCAACGCCTTCTTTGCGGCATCGGAAATGGCCATCATTACTTTGAACGACAACAAGATCCAGAAAATGGCGGAGGAAGGTCATAAAAAAGCCAAAAAAGTGCTGAAACTGACCGCCGATTCCTCCCACTTCCTCGCCACCATTCAGGTGGGCATCACCTTTGCGGGGTTCTTGACATCCGCATCGGCCGCCAACACCTTATCCGAACCGCTGGCCACTTGGTTCATCGGTTTGGTCAAGGATGCCGCTCCTTATGCGGCGGCAGTGGAAACGGTCGCACTGATCGTGGTCACCCTGCTCGTCTCTTTCTTCTCGCTGGTGTTGGGCGAATTGGTGCCCAAGCGCATCGCCATGCAAAAGGCGGAACCGATCGCGTTTGCGACAGTGGGAATTTTGCGTGTGATCGCGCGGCTGACTCGACCGCTCGTGTGGTTGCTGTCGGTGTCCACCAACTTGATTGTGCGACTCTTCGGCATGGATCCCCATGCGGATGAAGGGCAGGTCACCGAAGAAGAAATCCGCATGATGGTGGATGTCGGTGAAGAAAAAGGTGTCATCGAAGAAACGCAAAAAGAGATGATTAACAACATCTTTGAATTCGACGACATCATCGCCGGTGAGATCATGACCCCCCGCGTGGACGTGGAAGCGTTGGATGTGGAGACCTCTATTGAAGAGGCTCTCGCCATCGGCGTGGAAACGGGATATTCCCGTCTGCCGATCTATGAAGAGGATATTGACCACACCATCGGTGTCTTGTACATGAAGGATCTTCTCCCCTATGTGGGCAAGTTGATTCCCGAAACGCTCTCTCTGCGCGATTTCGTGCGCCCCACTTTCTTCACACCCGGCACCAAGCGCGGCGGTGCGCTGTTTGCCGAAATGACTGAAAAACACATTCAGCTCGCCTGCGTGGTGGATGAATACGGCGGCTTTGCCGGCATTGTCACGGTGGAAGACCTGCTGGAATCCATTGTGGGCAACATGCAAGACGAGTATGATAACGAAGAAGAAGAGATCACCCAGTTGGACGAATACGTCTTTGATGTGGACGGCTTCTGCTCAATCGAAGAAGTGAACGAATTGCTCGGCGTGGAGTTGCCCGAAGGTGACTACGAAACGCTGGCAGGCTTCATTCTGGATCAATTGGGACGTATTCCCGAAGAGGATGAACAGCCCGTGGTGGAATACGATCGCTTAACCCTCACCGTTATGTCGATGGACGACCGTGCGATCGACCGCGTGCATATCGAAGTGGCGCCTCCGCCTCCCGAAGAAGAGGACGAGGACGAAGATAAAAAGCGCAAATCCAAAGAGGATGAATAACCTTAAAAAGCAGTGCCATCGGCACTGCTTTTTAACAAAGAGGGGGAACCCAAATGAAAAAGTGGTTGTGTATTGCCGTAGCAATGCGGTTGATGGTATCGGCAGTCTGTGCCGTCCCCGTTTCGGCAGACGATCTTGGCGAAAACATTGTGTATGCTTCCGTCAACGGCGTGTTGCGTTACGGCGACGTGAACAACGATGGCCGTGTGGATTCCACCGATGCCCGTTTGATCCTGCAACGTTCCGTGGGCAAATTCACGCATTTCAGCGAGGCATTTTGATCCGATACACACCAAAAAACGGGCTGCGACTGGACGTCACAGCCCGTTTTGTTTATCTCACGGCAATCCGTTGCACGGCGATAGTTTTGCCTGTTTTGTCATCCATGGTGAACAGCACCGCTTGCAATTCACACACCCCTTCCGCCGCCGCAAATCGCACGGGAAGTTTGCCGTGCATTTTGGCAATGGACAGTTCGGGTTTGATGCCGAGCACCGATTCGGTAGGGCCTGTCATCCCCACATCGGTGATGTATCCCGTGCCGTCGGGCAAAATCTGCTCATCCGCCGTGGGCACGTGGGTGTGGGTGCCGAACACCGCCGACACCCGTCCATCGGCATAATACGCGAGCGCCTTTTTTTCGGCGGTGGCCTTCGCGTGGAAATCCACCACGCAAAATTTCGGGTTGCCCGCTTTGCGAAGCAGATCATCCAGCGTGTCGAACGGGCAGGCAAGTGGCTCCATGAATGCCGTGCCGATCAAGTTGATCACCGTGACCTGATAGCGGCCGCGATCCACCGTGTACATCCCCGTACCGGGCGCGGTGGCAGGGTAATTTGCCGGGCGCAACAGCCACGGCTCTTCCTCCAACAGCGGATAAAACTCATATCGGCGGAAGGTATGATTGCCGCCCGTGATGACGTCGGCACCGCTGTCTTTCAGCGACCGTGCCGCCGTGGGGGTGATGCCGTTGCCGTCCGCCGCGTTTTCGCCGTTGACGATGCACACATCCACCGCATATTGCCGTTTGAGGGCAGGCAACACCTGTCGCAGATGCGCGCATCCACGGGTGCCCACCACGTCACCCACACACAAAATGTTCATGCTTTGCTTCCTCTCTGCAAAAGAACGGGCGCGGATATTCCGCGCCCGCCGTTTTTTGGACTTATTTTGCGTAATCGACCGCGCGATTTTCGCGGATGAGGTTGACCTTGATCTGACCGGGATAATCCATGTTATCCTCAATCTTCTGCGCGATGTCACGCGCAAGCAAGATCATCTGATCGTCGCTGACCACTTCGGGTTTCACCAGAATGCGCACTTCGCGACCTGCCTGAATAGCAAAGGAACGCTCCACGCCGTTGAACTCGTTGGCGAGTTCTTCCAGTTTCTCCAAACGCTTGATGTAGTTTTCCAAATTCTCGCGACGTGCGCCCGGACGAGCCGCCGAAATCGCATCCGCCGCCTGCACCAAACATGCCACGATGGTGGCGGCTTCCACGTCGCCGTGGTGCGCTTGAATGGCATGCACCACCGCTTCGCTCTCCTTGTACTTGCGCGCAATATCCACGCCGATCTCCACGTGCGAGCCTTCGATCTCGTGATCGACCGCTTTGCCGATGTCATGGAGCAAACCGGCACGACGCGCCACCGCCGGATCAATGCCCAGTTCACTTGCCATAATGCCGGCAAGGAACGCCACTTCCATCGAGTGATTTAACACGTTTTGTCCGTAACTGGTACGATAACGCAAACGACCAAGCAACTTGACTACTTCGGGGTGAATCCCGCGTAAGCCCGTTTCCAACACTGCGCGTTCACCTTCCGACTTGATGGTCGCTTCCACCTCGCGGCGGGATTTTTCCACCATTTCTTCGATCCGCGCCGGATGGATACGACCGTCCGAGATCAACCGTTCGAGCGACAAACGCGCCACTTCACGGCGAAC
>JAZNTC010000096.1:0-1937 GCA_045591605.1 Acutalibacteraceae bacterium
GGGCGTAGTCATTGCTTACACCTCCGTTTATGGTCACACCAAAGCCGCTGTGGAGCTGCTGGCAAATGAATTGAAGGGCCGGGGTGTACCCAACGTGGTGATCCACGATCTGGCCCGGACCGATATGGCAGAAGCTGTGGAGGATGCCTTCCGCTACGACAAGCTGGTTTTGGCAACCACCACCTATAACGCAGATGTGTTCCCCTATATGCGCACCTACCTGGACAAGCTCACCGAGCGGAACTTCCAGAACCGCACTGTTGCCATGATTGAGAACGGCTCCTGGGCGCCCACCGCTATCAAGGTAATGAAGGGCAAGCTGGAGAATTCCAAAAATATTACCTATGCCGAGAATAATATCACTATTATGTCCGCTATGAGCGAAGCAAATGTAAAGGAAATCGGCCGCCTGGCAGATGAGCTGGCTGCTTCTTACACCGCTGCGGACGTACAGGACGATTACGTGGACCCCACCGCACTGTTTAACATCGGCTACGGACTGTATGTGGTGACCACCAACGACGGAGTTAAGGACAACGGTCTGATTGTGAACACCGTCACGCAGGTAACAAGCACCCCCAACCGTGTGGCGGTCACCATCAACAAAGCAAACTATTCCCACCACGTCATCAAGCAAACGGGAAGCATGAACGTCAACTGCCTCACGGTGGATGCTCCCTTTGCGGTGTTTGAAAAGTTTGGGTTTGTCAGCGGTCGCAACGTCGACAAATTTGCCGATTGCGAACCGTTGCGCGCGGATAACGGGCTGATCTTCCTGCCGCGGTATATTAACTCGTTCCTCTCGCTCAAGGTGGTGCAATACGTGGATCTCGACACCCACGGTATGTTCATTTGTGACGTCACCGAAGCGCGCGTGCTGTCCGACCGCGAAACCATGACCTACACCTATTATCAAGACAACGTGAAGCCGAAACCGCCAGTCCACGGCAAGAAGGGGTTTGTCTGCAAGGTGTGCGGCTATGTGTATGAAGGCGACACCCTGCCCGAGGATTTCGTCTGTCCGTTGTGCAAACACGGGGCGGCGGATTTTGAACCGATCGGTTAACACACAAAAAGAAACACGGGAGTGATTGTTAATCACTCCCGTGTTTTGTTATTTCTTCTTTTTGAATATCTGTGCGCGGAACAGGATGATGTTCATCACCGCAAAGAACGCGACAAAGATGCCAAACGTAAGATACGGTTTCACCGGCGCCAGGGTGGCAAGCAACATCATCGGGAAACCGAACACGATAGCCGGGAAATTCTGATACACCAGGTTATCCGCCGCCGGCTTTTGGAAATCGCCGTCGATCTCACGCAACAGAATGATACCCGTGCTGGCGGTGCCCGTCAGCATTCCGTACATCATAAGGAATTGTTCTTCCGTATAGTCCTTGAACAGCGTTTTCGCCACAATGCGGTTGTAGGCATAGGTAATGAGCAAGCCGACCACGCCCATCACCAAGATGATACCCCAGTACTTTTCCAAAATGCCAAGGCGAATTGCCGCAATGCCCGACACCACCATCAGGTCAAAGAAGAAGTTGCTGGCACGCGTCATAAGGAAATCGTTGGTGTATTCGCGGTGGATCCAGTTGCGCTTGTTCAACCATTTCAACACCACTTTCACCACGGTAGCCGTCAACACACCAAGCAAGAAATTGAATCCGTAAATCACCGCACGCATGCCGGGCAACAGATTGCCAAGCAAGAGCATCAAGCCATACGCCAAAATGTACGCCACGGCAATCAGCGCGATCTGCACTGTCAGTTTATCCATGCTTTCCTGCATCGGAATCTCGTTCTCGTGTTGGATTTCCTCCGCCTGAATGGCTTTCTCCTTGGCCTTTTTCAAGATCACACCGCGTTTACGCAGAATGTTCAGGTGAATCACACCGCCAATACTGGCGCTGATAAAACCGAGTGCCGCAATG
>JAZNTC010000097.1:0-12324 GCA_045591605.1 Acutalibacteraceae bacterium
GGATGACGGCGCATGGATGGAACGGTGTCGCCGTGCGGCGGCGATGCGCAATTTTTGGGCGTATGACGGCACCGAGCAGATCGATGCGGAAGAACTGGCGGTGCAGTTGTATCGTAAAGGAAAGGGGAGAAATGCGTGAGCGAATACGCGTGGTTTGCACCGCAGACGGTGCAGGGAGAATACAAACGGGGAACAGAATTCAAAAACAATTTCGGTGCGAAGGGGATGTATGAACAAAACCGCATCAACGAGCGGTTTTATGCAGGTGACCAATGGCACGGTGCGAGCGTAGGGGCGGATCGCCCGTTGGTGCGTTACAACATCATCAAGCGGATTGGTGAATACAAGCAAGCGGTGATCGGATCCAGCCCCGTTTCGGTCAACTTTTCGGTGGAAGGCGTGCCCAACACGGTGGCGTTGCAAGGCGACGTGCGGCGCATGCGTGAAGAGATTGCCGCCCATCCTGTTGGCGGTCTTTCGGAGATTCCCCATATGGGGGATGATCGTGTGCCCACCACCGAGGAAGTGAATTTGGTGATGTCTGCCATGAGCGATTTCTTTCGTGTGCAGGCGGAACGGTTGCAACTGGATGACAAGAAGGAGAAGGTGTTGCGCAACGCCTACAATTCCGGCACAGGGGTGTTGTATACCTACTGGGATCCGACGGTAAAAACGGGGTTGTATGCCGACGAAAATCGCCGTACTCCCATCACGGGGGATATTGCCTGCGAGGTGTTGGACATTGAAAACGTGTATTTCGGTGACCCCACCGATGACGACGTGCAACGGCAACCTTTCATTATCGTGGCCAACCGCCAAACGGTGGATGCCGTGCGCCGCGAAGCCAAAGCGCACGGGGTGGCGGATGAGGATATTGAGCAGATCAAAGCGGACAGCACCACCGAATATATGGCCGGTGAACTGGGCGCGGAGGGTGACCGCCACGGGGTGGACAAGGTGACGGTGCTCACGAAGTTTTATAAAGAGTGGGACGAGTCGGGCACCTGCCGTGTGATGGCGGTGAAGGTGTGCGATGACGTCACGGTGCGCCCCATGTGGGATACGGGACTTCGCCGTTACCCGTTTTCGGTGTTTTTGTGGGAACGTCGCCGCAACTGTGCCTACGGTGACAGTGAGGTCACTTACTTAATACCCAACCAGATTGCAATCAACCGCATGATCACCGCGTCGGTGTGGGCGGTGATGGTGATGGGGATGCCCATTATGGTGGTGGACGGCGATGCGGTGACCACCCCCGTGACCAACGAGCCGGGACAAATCATCACGGTGAACGGGGTGGAAGGAGACGTGCGGCAGGTGGCAGGGTTCTTGAATCCGCCGCAGTTTTCGCCCGCGTTTTCCAACAACGTGGAACAGATGATCACCCAAACGTTGCATCAAAGCGGCGCGAACAGCGCGGCACTAGGGGATATGCGCCCCGACAACACCTCCGCCATTATTGCGGTGCGTGAAGCCGCCACCATGCCGCTTACCATGCAACGCAACCGCTTCTTCGCGTTTGTGGAGGACGTGGCGCGCACCTGGGCGGAATACTGGATTAGCCATTACGGGCGCCGTGCGTTGAAGGTGACGGAGGAGAACGGCACGTGGTATATGCCGTTTGACGGTGCGCGTTACCGCGAACTGATCGTGTCCACCCGTGTGGATGTGGGTGCATCCAACCTGTGGAGTGAGGCGCAGAGCATCGCCACGCTGGACAACTTGTTTGATCGACAGGTGTTGGATGCCGAACAGTATTTGACCCGTTTGCCGCGCGGCACGGTGCCCAACGTGGACGGACTGTTGCGCGATTTGCAGAGTAAGGCAATAAATAAGGAGGACAATGCATGGACGATTTGATGGAGATGACCGTTTCGGATACCGCACCACAGGTGGAGGAAACGGACTCAATAACGGCGGTCGATGCGCCCGTCGACGATGAAACGGTAGTGCCGAAGGACGGAGAGGACACCACACCCCCGTCTGAAACACCCAACACGCCATCGACAGAAGGAGAGATCGTGTATCGGTTTAATCACGAAACCTGCACCCTCCCTTCCAAAGACGCACCGCAATTCATCCAGAAATTGCTCAAAACGCAGTATGACTACGAACACAAGGTGATGCCGCAACTGGATCGCCTGCGTGCCTTAACGGGTGCACGCGAAGAGGATCTGCCCACGGTGGTGGAGCGGTTGGAACAGGTGTGTGACGAAGCGGACTATCAACGCTTTTTGAAGGTGAGTGGAGGTAACGAGACCATTGCTCGCGGACTGTTGGATGCCGCACGCCGCACCCGTGCCGCACAAAGCGCCACCACCGCCGCGCAGGACGAACACGCCGCCGCCGCAGCGAATGAAGCCGCCGTGGAACGCATGAGTGAACAGTTGCGACAGTTGCAGACGGAGTTTCCCGAAATTACCGATTTGGGGGAACTGCCCGAAAGCGTGGCGAGGGAAGCGGATGAGCAAGGGGTGACGCTGCTGGACGGATATTTGCGATATTTGTATCGCAACAGCCGTCGGGCAGCGGCAGAACAACGTGCCGCCGATGCCGCGGCAGCCGCTTCGGCAGGCTCTCTGCGCGGCGAGGCGGACGATGCCCAAAAGGCAGACGACCAATCGTCGGCATTTTCGGCGGCATTTCGCAGTAAATTTTCTTGATTTGAAAGGAGAACACGTATATGGCTTACATGGAAACGAACAGCAATTCGAACATCAACACGGTGACTCTTTCCGAAACCATGACCGCCGATCTCGACCGCGCGTTGGCGCAGAAGTCGGTGACGGGCATTCTTTCGGACAACGGGTTGAAACCGAAATTCATGGGCAACGGCATTGTCATTGTGCCGGAACTCGGTATGTCGGCAATGGGGGACTACGATCGCGACACCGGCTTTGTGCAGGGAGCGGTCACCATTTCGCGCACGCCGTATCAACTGTCGCAGGATCGCGGCCGTTCCTTCCAATTGGATGCACAGGATGCGGATGAAAGCGGCATCGGTAACCTGGCAGGTGAGGTGATGGCGGAGTTCGTGCGCGCACAGGTGATCCCCGAAATGGATGCTTACGTCATTTCCAAGATCGTGGGTGCAGCCGCCACCGAGAACGGTCAGGTGGAAGAACTGAACGGCGCGTTGCCTGCCGACACCGTGTTTTCGAAGATGGCGGCGGCAATGATCGCGGTGCAGGATGCAAGCGATTACGATGAAGAGCTCGTGTGCTTCGTGGATTCGGCGATCTATGCCGCGTTGCAGAGCACGGGTGAACTGTCCCGTCAGTTGTCGGTGGTGGATTTCAAGCGCGGCGAGGTGACCACCAAGGTGCAGGCATACAACGGTATGCCCATCATCCCTGTGTCCTCGGCGCGTATGAAGTCGGCATACACCTTCTTTGACGGCACCTCCGAAGGGCAGGAAAACGGCGGCTTTGCACCGGCGGACGGTGCGAAAAACATCGGTTTCCTCATCCTGCCGAAGAAGGCGGCTTCGCTGGTGAAAAAGACCGAAAAGGTGCGCGTGTTCGATCCGTCCAAGAACATCGACGTGGATGCGTGGAAGATGGACTACCGTCTGTACTACGACGTGTTTGTGCGTAACCCGTACAAAAAGACCATCCGTGCGCTGACCTACACCGCGTAATGCGAGGTGACACGGTATGTGGTTTGTGAATAAAGAGCGCACCTGCGTGCGGTTTGCGGCCACACCGCAGAAAGCGGAACGGTTGCGTCGCTGGGGGTTTGTCCCGTTGGAGACACGCCGCACGGCACCGCGCCGCGACAAGAAGTAATAGGCGGAAAACGGGCGGGGTCATCCCGCCCGTTTTTCGAAAGGAGGAATTGCTTGTGACAACAGCCAAAGACGTATTGGAACGTGCTATGCAGTTGTGCGGATACGTCAACCATGAAGGCGTGCCCGACCGCCTGCGCGATGCCGATCTTTACAAACGCGGACTCGCGATGGTGAATCAGATATTCAGCGATATGTTTTTTGCCGAAACCCCCGACGGTACCTTCATCCCTCTGGTGCGGATGGAAGAGGAGATCCCGCTGTCGGCACGGTGTGTGAACGACGTGATGCCCTACGGCGTGGCAATGTTGCTGGCCGCCGCCGAAGGGGATGCCGCAAACCAACGGGTGTTTTCGTATGCATATAACCAAAAGCGTGCAAGCGGCGTGAAAACCACACGCACCATCGCCGACAAGTTGCCTCGCGGCGAATGGTGAAAGGAGGGGAAGTGCCATGCAGTTTGCACAGATGAACGGCGGCGCGCGGTATGCCAAAGAGGTACTGTGGCTGAACGGCGGTTTGAACACGTGGGAACCGCCCTCTTTATTGGATGATCGTGCCTTGCCGGATTGCGAAAATGTGTATTGGAATCAAGGGGCACTGCGCACACGTCCGGCATTGTGTGTGACCGCCGAAACCGCCGACACGGCGCCCATTGTGGCCACCTTTGAAACAGCAGACGGAGAATACCAATGTGTGCGCACGGCGGCGCATCTCTTGGTCTACTACAAGGGTTCGCTGATTTTAAAAGAAGAGAACATTTCACATATCTCTGCTAAACAACACGCCTTTTTTGCGGAGGGTAAAGGCGGCACGGTGCTCATGTTCCTTTCGTGGGCATACGAAGGGTATGAAGGGCGCGAGGTGTGGGAGATTACCTTGGATGAAGGGGAAGCCACCCTCCGAAGGGTGCGCGACATGTATGAGCCGACCGTATTCATCAACGGGCGCGGTGCCGCCGACAGCGCCACGGAAGGCACGGTGACGATGGCAGAGGGATTTAATTTGCTCTGCAACCGTTACCGCGGATTTTGGACGACCGACGGCGAAAGCACGTGGTTTCGTCCACCGTTCAAAGCCGGGCGCGGCAGCGTGACGGCAGAATACACCCATACCGACGGAAACGTGTACACCTTCACAACGGCACTGTACGGTGCGGATGGGATAAACGGCCTGGCGTACAGCGAACCGCAGACGATTCCCGATGTAGGAGAGGTGCGCTTTGTAATGAGTTTGCTGGGCGGCGAGTGCGCGTTTTGTAACCGGACCACCGGAGTCCCTGTGGCGTTGCCCGAAGTGGGGTTTGCAAACAACCTGTTGGTGCGCGGCGTGTACGTTAACAAGCACGAAGATGCCGTGTTTTCCATGTCCTTTTCCACATGGTTCGGCGGCGCAAGCAACGGGATAGGCAGTGGTACACGTTTGTTTTTGGGCGGACACCAAACAGATCACCACATTGTGCGGTACAGCGACGTGGATAATCCGCTGTATTTTCCCGAAAACAACTTTATATATGTGGGTGATCCATCCCAGGCGGTGACCGCCTTCGGTAAACAAAACGGCGTGCTGGTCGTGTTTAAGGAACGGGAACTGTTCGGGTGCGAATATGCGTACAAAGGGGTGGATGAAACCGCCTTCGTGAACGGGGAGATGGTGGACATCACCGCCACGGCATATTTTCCGCTTTCACAGTTGCACGCAGCGGTGGGATGTGACCTGCCGCACACCGTGCGATTGTGCGGTAACCGTTTGGTATGGGCACACAGCAACGGCGAGGTGTACACGCTGTCGTCGCTGTCCACGTGGTCGGAAAAGGCGGTGCGGTCTCTGTCGCGCGCGGTGGAACCGTCGTTGCGCGGCAAAAAGGCGCAGGCGGCGGCATTGTACCACGGATATTACCTGTTGCTTTTTGGAGAGGAGATATATCTCTTTGATTACACGGATACGGCATCCACGGCGTGGTACCGTTGGCGATTGCCGTTGACACCCCACGCGTTGTTGGGACGCGATGACGGAATGGTGCTGGTGATTCCCACCGCACAGGGACTGGGTATCGCCCGTTTTGAAGATGCCGCGTGTGATTGCACCCTGACGGGAGAGGTGCCGATCCATGCCCGTGTGACCACCAAATCCTATCCATTGGGACGCGGCGGCGCGCGCGGTGCGGTGTATGCCTTACAGTTGCATTTGGGATGCACGGGCGGTGCGATGGACGTCACCTTACGGGGGGACGAAACCGACATTCCGCACCGTTTGCAAACGGTGTGGGGAGATGCCGACGACGTGATCCCCGTGAGTGTGCCCTGTCGCCAAACGCGGGTGAGCACACTCGGCATCACGGTGGAGAGCGATGACCCGTTGGTGCTGACGGGCTTGTTGATGGAATACCGCATTTGGAAAGGAGTTTAATATGGCAGATTATACCTATGCCACCTCGTCGCGCAAAATCTACGACGAGATGGTGAAAGCGGAAAATGAACGGATCAATGCATTGGCACAAGCCTATGCCGAAAAAGAAAAAGCGGCAAACGAAAACTATGTCGCCGCCCTAATCGACATATATGACAAAAACGTCATGGCGCAGGAAAAAACAGCGGCAGCCGACATTGAAAAAACCTACAACGAATATCATGCGGATTTTGATGCCAATGCGGCTTCGGAATTGGCGCGTCGCCGTGCATTGAAGGAACAGATGGCGAGTTACGGATTGGGACAAAGCGGTTTCAACGCCACCAACCAAACGGCACTCACGGTGGCACGCAACCGTGCCGATGCCATGACGCGTGCCGCACGGCAAGAGGCGGTGGACACGATCCGCGAGGATTTGCGCCAATACAAAGCGGATGCGACAAACAAACTTACCGAAACCTTGGCAACAAGCGGGCGCGAGTCGGCAAACCGTGTGCTGAAAAACGAGCAAGCATTGCAGGGCACGGTGCATCAAAATGCGTTGGACCGCACCGCCTTGGAAAACGAGGAAGCAGAGCAACTGAGAGAGGAAGCGCGGCAACAGCGAGAGGAAGCAGCAGAACTGCGAAAGGAAACACAACAGTTGAAAGAGTGGGTGGATGACCACAACCGCGCGATCTACCAAACGATGCTGGATGCCTATGACAGCGGCAACGCGGCGCTGGCAGAGGAATATGCCAAGCAGTTGTGGCAGATCAACGAGGAGGGCAACGTGGTACCGCTTCCGTTCAAAACTGAGGGTGCAAGCAAGTTTGCAAAGGAGCAGGTGGCGCTTGAAGTGAAGCGCTTGGAAAACGCGAATAAGCAACAGACGTCAAAGGTTGAAAAGGAAGAACTGTCTCCCTTGGGCTACCCGACGATGTATGAAGATGAGGTTGAAGATATTCGTGGTACGTTTGAGATCCTGTTTACGGTTTCGGATGAACAGGTGAAAGCGGCTTTGGTCAACCACGCGTTGAACAAGTTGTATATGATCGAACGTCGTTCCAAGGACAAAACGAGTAGCGGGTATATGAATGCGGAAACCTTCGACACCCTGCTTTTGTATCTCGGTGTTACAAAAGAACAGTATCAAGCGCACAAAGCCAAACTCGGTGTGGCGTGACGGAAAGGAGAAACGGTGTGGAACGAACCATAAACATAACAGTGGATGCCATGGGCGGCATCACCCCCAAAACGCCGCAATACGCAGGGGTGCAAGGGGAACACAATGCCTGTCGTGTGGTGTTTGACGTATCCGCGTGGAGCGGAGAACCATTTGTGTATCGCGGCGAGTTTGTAAGCGGTGACGGCACGGGCGGCACAATGGACACATTGGAAGCGGCAGACGGGTGTGTGTCCTTTCCCTTGCCGGCGACGTGGACGGCGGCAGGCGGACGGGCGGTGGCACGTTTGGTTGCTTCGGTTATGGTGGACGGCGAGGAAACGCAGACGGTGTATGCCGTGGACGTGCCGTTGTATTTTGCCGCGAAGCAAGAGTACTCTGCGGCGGTGGCGGCAGAGGAGTACGCAGGACTCACCGCACTTGTCACCTCGGTGCAGGCAGCGGTGGACAAGGTGGAACGTCGTTTGGCGGATGGCTCGCTCATCGGACCGCAGGGCGAAAAGGGTGAGCAAGGTGTGTCGGGTGTATATGTCGGCAGCGGTGATATGCCGGAGGGGTACAACATCCAGATCGATCCAAATGGTAATGCGTTCATTGGCTTTGAGGTTGGTGAGGTCGTAACCTTGCCGGAGGGAGAAGAGGCGACTGCCACCGTGACAGGTACGCCTGATGCACCGATTCTGAATTTGGGAATTCCGCGCGGTGCAACGGGGTTACAAGGCCTCCAAGGTGAGCCGGGAAAAGATGCCGTCCTAAACGAGTTGACGCTCATCGCAAGTGGGACGACCACCGAAGCGGTCAACCGCATTGTCATTTCCCAAGACAACGACGGCAACAACTTCACCCTGCGTGATTTTGTGTGGGTCGTGGTGGAAGTGCCAGTGGCGGCACAGGACACACGTTTGAGCGTGTGGTTCGGTGATACTCTGCAACAGGTAAACGCGGGCGTTTCCACAACTGCGGCACGCATCAACAAACTGGTGGGATTTTATACGGGACGAGGCTGGGACTTCTTGTTCACAAATACCGCAATTACCAATGAATATTCCGCTTTGCAGACCAGAACAAAAGATTTCTGGCCCAAATCCAACGGCATTGCCAAAGTCGAAATTGGATGCTATACTACGAGCCACGTTTTGCCCGTAGGCACGAAATATCAAATTTACGGACGGAGGGTGTGAAATGAGAATTTTGGAGAATGGCGTATACCGTGATGCAACGGCAGAGGAAATCGCAAACAGCATTGACCAAGAAGAACCGACAATGGAATTTACCTTGGAAGAACGATTGGCACAACTTGAAGCGTTGCTTGCCGCAAAGGGGATGAAATAAATGGCAATTTTGCGAGTGAAAGATAACGATGGAAACGTGATTCCTATTCCTGCGATTAAAGGGGAAAAAGGAGATCCTGGCGACGTTCCTGCAAGCCGAAAAATCAACGGGAAAGAATTATCTGCTGATATTACGTTATCTGCAAGTGATGTTGGAGCAGCTCCATCTGGCTATGGTTTGGGACAAAAAACCGGCAAAGAGTGCACCGATTGCAACGCTGCTTTTGAAAATGGATGGTATCGTTTGAGTGGCGATGGGTGCCAGAACTATCCGAGCAAGATTACGGCAAGCAACTACGGCGTGATGCTGGTGTCTACGCGATGGAGCAACGAAACGAGCAACCTTGTTTGCCAGCAGGTATTCTACGGCGGATATCAGGCGATCCGATTTGGCAATTCTATCGCCGGCACTTGGAATCCGTGGGAATATGTCAACCCCCCGATGGCTGAAGGTGTGGAATACAGAACCACGGAACGGTTGGGAGGGAAAACGGTATACACAAAACGCATAAATTGCGGCACGATTTCATCCCAAACAATGTCAATAGACCACAACATATCTATGGCGAATATACTACGATTTTCGGGAGTTATTTATGCGCCCACAGGAACGGATATCTACGGTTCGCAGTGGACGCTGCCAACTTACAAAGCTTTTGACGATATGTATGTTTTCGCTAATGTATCGGAAACGTCTATAGAAATTGTGCAAGACGAGTATAAAACGTTTAACGGTTGGACTTGCAAAGCGCAACTTTGGTATACGAAAGATTAACGAGGTGATAGCAATGAAAATTATACGATATGCGATTCAAAGCGGCGACAGTTTGATGACCGTCCGTGTTCCTTATAGCGAATATAGTCTTGCTGTCGCCGAAAAAGAAGCGGTAGACGGCAAATATACCATTGAGGATGATGGCACGGAAGCAGTACCGACAAGAGCCGACGACACTTCGGCAATGTTGATTGACCACGAATACAGGCTTACCTTGTTGGAATTGGGCGTTATTGAATAAGAAAGGGTTGATAGCATGTTGTACAGAACGTTAAAAAGAATGATTGAGCGTGGACAAACGGTGGGCATTGAAGAAAAATTGGATGTGTTTTATGCCGCCGATAAACTGACAACGGATGAATACAACGAATTGGTGTCTCTGTTGCCAAAAGCAGAAAAATAACCAATGAAAGGGAACAAAGCAAAATGAGCGAAGCGATAATGGTTGCGGTGCTTTCCCTTCTCGGTACGCTGGGCGGCACTTTCGGCGGCATTCTCACCGCCAATAAGTTGACGAATTACCGCATTGAGCAACTGGAAAAACGGGTTGAGAAGCATAATTGTGTGATAGAACGGGTTTATGCGCTTGAAAAATTGGATGCGGTTATCGAAGAGGAAATCAAGGTGGCAAACCACCGCATTGAGGATTTGGAAGCATATCACAAATAACAAATGAAAGGCGTGTTGACTTATGAAGGCATTTTTCGCAAGGTTTAGATCGTGGGCGTTGTGGCTGGCTGTCGCCGCCCTTGTTGTGTTCTGCGTGAAGGAATTTGCCGGTGTGGATATTTCCGGCACGATGGATGGCTTTTTGAATGTGCTGTTGCCCGTTCTTGTAGGCTTTGGCATCGTGAACAATCCCACCAATAAAAACGGCATTTGACGGGGTGATGATATGGCTGTGAAAATCTATTCGAAATCGAAGGACGGAAATACAAAACTTTCCGCCCATTTTCGTGTGCGCGAGTTTGCTTGCCCCGATACCGACACGGTGAAGATCGATACGGAACTCATTGAAATCCTGGAACGGTTGTACGACTTCCTCGGCTGTTCGAAGATCATCATCACGAGTGGGTATCGGTCACCGTCCTATGACCGAAAGATCGGATGCAGTGGGCGCGGATACCACACCACGGGACAAGCGGCAGACGTGAACTGCTGGCACGTGGTGAACGGTAAGGAGACGCGGTTTCACGGCAGTGCGATCTGTTGCGCCTTGCAGGAGCTCGGCTGGCATCACGGCATCGGTTGGATCGCCGGCTGTGCGGTGCATATCGACACCCGTACCCGTCAGTATTGGTTCGATGAGCAAAACAATATGCGCTCGATCGGTGCGGATTGGTATGTTTTTATGGAATTGAAGGGGTATCCCGTGCCGCGCCTCTTGAAAGGGGACGTGAACGGGGACGGAAAAGTAGATTCCACCGATGCACGGATCGCTTTGCAAGCAGCGGTGGGGAAGGTGACACTCACCGAGAAGCAAACGGTCGCCGCCGATCAAAACGGCGACGGCGTGGTGGATTCCACCGATGCGCGAATGATCCTTCAGAGAGCGGTTGAGGAATAATGTATAGGAAAGCAGTCGGGCTTATGTCCGACTGCTTTTTGCTACGAACTGCTTTTACAAAATGGAAAGTTTTCAAAAAGAACGTAAAGTGACGAGCATGTGTTCTCTTTGCTTACGCTCTTGACAAGTTATAGTAAAGGGGTATACTGATTTTGGATTATTTTGTGTGAGAGGAGTGCCCTTTATGGACGAAGTTATATTGAACGATTTAAAATGTGTGACTTTGAACATTAGACAGAGAACGAAAGGTTGGAGCGGAATTCGTATGGATACAGTGAAGGTAAATCATCTGTGCAGTGTATAATCACGAACAATACGTGCAAAAGGCATTGGAAAGTTTTGTATCGCAGAAAACCGACTTTCCCTATGAGATCATCGTGCATGACGATGCATCGACCGACGACAGCGCGCGTATCATAAAGGAATATGCCGCGCGGTATCCGGATCGGATCCGCGCCATTTGCCAAACCGAAAACTAAGTATCCCAAAAGATTTCACCGGTTCGTGATATTATGATTCCGCAAGCACGGGGAACCTACATTGCTGTGTGTGAAGGGGACGATTATTGGACGGATGAGAAGAAACTGCAAAAGCAGTTCGACTATATGCAAGCACATCCGGACTGCACCTTCTGTTTTACAAACGGTCAGTGTGAGCAAAACGGTGTGATAAGCCGTAACGTGATCCCGTGGGAAAAACACAATCGGGTATTGCCGCACGAGCGTTACGGTGTGGAGGATTTGGATCGTTTGGGATACATTCCGACCGCTTCGTTTTTCTTCCCTCGTGAAGCGTTCCTCGCTTTGCCCGTTCCCGGGCAGGATGTGTTCAAGGGAGATGCCTATTGGAAGTTCGGGCTGACGTTGCAGGGATATGCGGCGTATATTCCCGACCGTTGTGTGGTATACCGTTACGGCGTGTCCGGTTCGGTCACAACGCGTTGGCACAAAAGTGAAGAGGAGTATCACCGTTGGACGGATCGGTTCGTTAAGATGTACCGCTGGTTTGACGGGATCACCGAAGGACAGTATCACGATATGTTTGAGTACAATGCTCTTTGGTGGGAATGCTCGGATCTGCAACGGCAAAAGAACTGGAACGCGTTGAAGGACAATCGCTTTCACCGTTTGTATAAGCGCGGAGCACTCAAACAACGGATGCGCTTTTTCTTAATGTGCCATGCGCAGGGGTTGTTCCGTCGTCTGACACATCAATGATTGCTCAATAGGAAAAGCCCATTGTTGCATCAAGCAACAATGAGCTTTTTGTTATGCGGTAAGTTCCGTTATA
>JAZNTC010000098.1:0-2335 GCA_045591605.1 Acutalibacteraceae bacterium
TCAGATGATTCTTGGCGATCATCAGCTTCTCTTCATCCGTATAGGAGCCAAGTTCAATGATCTCCATACGGTCCAGCAAAGGTCTGGGCACCGTATCCAGGGTATTGGCTGTAGTAATAAACAGTACATCGGACAGATTGAAAGGAATCTCCAGATAGTGATCCCGGTAGGTCTTATTTTGTTCGGGATCCAGCACTTCCAGCATAGCCGCCGCCGGATCACCGCGGAAATCGTGTCCCAATTTGTCGATCTCATCGAGCAAGATCAGCGGATTACAGCTTTTCGCTTTGGTGACCGCCGCGATAATGCGACCCGGCATCGAGCCTATGTAGGTTTTGCGGTGACCGCGAATCTCCGCTTCATCGTG
This sequence comes from Acutalibacteraceae bacterium, assembly GCA_045591605.1. GTDB lineage: Bacteria > Bacillota > Clostridia > Oscillospirales > Acutalibacteraceae > SIG588. The sequence goes on from JAZNTC010000098.1 coordinate 368, forward strand.
CACGCCGCCCAGCGACACACGCACGTAACGGCGCCCCATCGCTTCCGCGATGGAACGTGCCACCGACGTTTTGCCCACACCCGGAGGGCCGACAAAGCAGAGGATCTGTCCACGCATTTCGGGGGACAGCACACGCACCGCCAGGCTTTCCACAATGCGGTCTTTCACCTTTTCCATGCCGTAATGATCGCGATCCAACACGCAGCGCGCTTTCACAATATCCAACGCATCTTCGGTGCGTTTGCCCCACGGCAATGCCAAAACCGTGTCCAAATAGCCGCGCACCACCGCCGCTTCTTGCGAACCCGACGGCATCTTTGCCAATTTGTCGCATTCTTTCAGCAACTTTTCGAACACCTCTTCGGGCAGGGGCAACGATTCCACCGTGCGGCGATAACCGCCTGCTTCCTCGGTGGGGTTATCACTGTCCCCCAGCTCTTCTGCAATGGCACGCATCTGCTCGCGCAAATAGTAATCGCGCTGGTTTTCGTCCATTTGGGTATGTACACGGTCGTGGATCTTATTTTCCAGTTTCAGCACCGCGGTTTCGTGTTGCAAAATGGCAAGCATCTTCTCCATGCGGCGCTCTTCCGACATAGTGGCGAGAATGTCCTGCTTTTGCGCTTCTTTCAGTGGCAACGTGAAGGCAATGTGATCCGCCAGTTGACCTGCCGAATCGATCACCGCCGCCATTGTGAACGCCTCATCCGACACCGCAGGGGCGTGGTCGGCATATTCATCCAAATAGCGACGGCATTCCCGTACCAACGCTTCTTCCTGCAACGGGTCGGCGATACGGCGCGTTTGCGCTTCTTTGGTCAACGCCAAAAAGTGCGGTTCGTCCTGAATCACATCTTGCAGACGGGCGCGGTACAACCCTTCCACCATCACGCGGAGATTGTCGCCCGGCAGACGAAGCACCTGCCGCACACGCGCCACCACACCCACCGTGTAGAGATCATCTTCGGTCGGCTCTTCGGTTTGGTTGTCGCGTTGTGTCACTAAAAACAGCGTTTGGTCGTGATTCATCGCGGCACCGAGCGCCTGCACGGAGCGTTTGCGTCCCACGTCGAAATGCATTTCCATGTCGGGAAACACCACCAGACCGCGCAGAGCGATCATCGGCAGTGTTTGCACACGGGAAATACGTTTTTGAATGGTCATAGTGTATCCTCTTTCAACAGAATAAGATAAAAAGCAGACGGCTTTTTTTCAAAGCCGTCTGCTTTCCATGCGATTTTACGCCGTGTTGCGGCGCCTTTGGGGAGTTGCTTTCCCCTTTACGGTCGCTTTCAGCTTGACGGGCTTCTTATCGGGGTTGCGCACCAGTTCCGGTTCGGCGCCGTCGTTGACACACGCCGCCGTGACCGTCACCGTCTCCACCGTGTGATCGGACGGGATATTGAACATCAAGGTGTTCAGCACCCCTTCCATCACCGAGCGCAGACCGCGCGCACCGGTATTCAGCGACATCGTTTTTTCCGCCACCGCTTGCAACGCATCCTCGGTAAAGTTCAGCGTCACACCGTCCAGTTCAAACAGATATTGATACTGTTTCAGCAAGGCGTTTTTCGGCTGACTCAAAATCTGCACCAGCGCATCCACTGTCAGCGCTTCAAGGGTGGTGATCACCGGCATGCGCCCCACCAATTCGGGAATCAAGCCGAAACGCACCAGATCCTGCGGTGTTACGTGTGCAAGCAATTCCGACAGGTCACGATCCTTTTTGGAACGCACCGTGTTGCCGAACCCGATTGCACCGGATTCCAACCGCTTCTCGATGGTCTGCTGAATGCCGTCGAACGCGCCGCCCAAAATGAACAGAATGTTCGAGGTGTCGATTTGAATGAACTCTTGTTGCGGATGTTTGCGTCCACCGCCCGGCGGAACGTTCGCCACCGTGCCTTCCACGATCTTCAAAAGGGCTTGTTGCACCCCTTCACCGCTGACGTCACGGGTGATGGACGG
>JAZNTC010000099.1:0-4347 GCA_045591605.1 Acutalibacteraceae bacterium
ACGTTCAACATGGATTGCACCGTCACGGGATGACCGCCGCCAATCCACACACCGCCTGCGTTTACCGTACGTCTTGCCATATTCCCACTCCTTAGGGTGTGCATTCAAACCCGAACTCCGTTTTGGGAAGGCGGATTTTCGCTCATCCATTGTTAAAATGCTCGCCAATACGGCAGTATTGGCTGCGCTTTTGCCGCGACTGAACAAACATCCGCTCTTTCCAAAATCTGCGACCGTAAAGCAAGGAGATTTTGAGGGATTTTTGTTCCGGTCGGGCGAAGTAATGCTCGCGCCTTGCGAGAACGAACGGGGCAAAAAGCGCCAAAATATCCCGTTTTACGGCGACTTCGGGTTTAATTTCTCACCCTAGGCAAACCGTCGAATCCCTGTGCCAATTCTTCATCGGTGGGAAGGAAATCCACCATCTTCCCATCGTTGTACCGTTGATAGGCAAACATATCGAAATACCCCGTGCCGGTGAGACCGAACACGATGGTCTTCTCCTCCCCCGTCTCCTTGCATTTGAGTGCTTCATCGATCGCCGCACGGATGGCGTGGGAACTTTCGGGAGCCGGCAACGTGCCTTCGGTGCGTGCAAACAGTTGCGCCGCTTCAAACACGGCGGTCTGTTCCACCGCCCGTGCTTCCATCAGGCCGTCATCATACAGTTGTGACAGTACGGGACTCATACCGTGATACCGCAAACCGCCTGCATGACTGCCTGCCGGAATGAAGTTGCTGCCGAGGGTGTACATTTTCGCCAACGGGCACACCGCACCCGTGTCGCAATAGTCATACACAAACTTGCCGCGTGTCAGGCTGGGGCACGATGCCGGCTCGACCGCGATGAAACGGTAATCCGCTTCACCGCGCAGCTTTTCGCCCATGAACGGGGCGATCAAACCGCCCAGGTTAGAACCACCGCCTGCACAGCCGATGATGATATCGGGTTTGATGCCGTATTTATCCAGCGCCGCTTTGGTTTCCAGACCGATGATGGATTGATGGAGCATCACCTGCGTCAGCACCGAGCCGAGCACGTAACGGTAGCCCTCACGCGTGGTGGCGGCTTCCACCGCTTCCGAAATGGCACAGCCCAAACTGCCGCCCGTGCCGGGATGTTTTTCCAGAATGCGGCGTCCCACCGCTGTGGTGTCGGACGGAGACGGCGTGACCGAGGCGCCGTACACACGCATCACCTCGCGGCGAAACGGCTTTTGCTCATAAGATACCTTTACCATATATACGCGGCAATCCAACCCAAAATACGCACACGCCATCGACAAAGCGGTGCCCCATTGTCCGGCACCGGTTTCGGTGGTGACACCGCGCAACCCCTGTTGTTTGGCATAATACGCCTGCGCAATGGCAGAGTTCAACTTGTGACTGCCGCTGGTGTTACCGCCTTCGAATTTGTAATAGATCTTGGCAGGGGTGCCCAGCGCCTTTTCAAGATAGTACGCACGGGTGAGCGGCGAGGGACGGTACATTTTGTAGAAATTGCGGATCTCTTCGGGAATGTCGAAATACGGCGTGGTGTCGTCCAATTCCTGCCGTACCAGATCGTCGCAGAACACCGCACGCAGTTCGTCAAACGTCATGGGTTGCAACGTATCGGGATTGAGCAGGGGCGCCGGTTTGTTCTTCATATCCGCGCGCAGGTTGTACCATCGCTTCGGAATCTCGTCTTCTTCCAGATAGATCTTGTAGGGAATGGTTTGTTCGTTCATTACTGCCTCTCCTTTTCTTGGGAAGGGATACAAAAAAGCCCCTGTCCCATGCATATTCTGCCGGGACAAGAGCCGTTACTCCTGCGGTGCCACCCTGCTTGGCGCTGTGCGCCCACTCAACGCGTACCATCATACGCGGGACAGTTGTTAACGAAGTGTCTGCTCCGTCTTCCCTACCAACGCTCAAATCGCGCCATTCGGGTCGCCCTCGGAAACCCATTCCGCTTTTGCCGTGTGCCCTGCGCTTACACCATCCGCAGGTCGCTGTGCCACCGTGTCAAAGCGTACTCACTTTTCCTCTTCGGTTTGACAACGATTATATCACGAACAATTTCGTTTGTCAACCACGATTTTTCCGCTTGACAAATACCCCCTTGGGGTATATAATAAACATACCCCAAAGGGGTATACTTGCAAATGAGGTGTAACCTATGTCGAACTGTTGTGAAAAGACCACCCTGCGTGCGGCGGAGGAAAAGACCAAGTTGATCCACCGTTTGAACCGCATTGAAGGGCAGATCCGCGGTCTGCGCGGTATGGTGGAAAACGATGCGTATTGCACCGATATTTTGACCCAATCCGCCGCCGTCAACGCCGCCGTGAATGCATTTAACCGCGAATTGATCACGCGACACATTGAAACCTGTGTCACGCGTGAAATGGCAGCAGGCAACACGTTAGTGTTGGATGAGTTGGTGGCGACCTTGCAAAAGTTGATGAAATAAGGAGTTTCTATGAAGCAATTTATCGTAACGGGTATGAGTTGCGCCGCCTGCGTTGCCCGTGTGGAACAGGCGGTGCGTGCAGTAAAGGGTGTTTCGGCGTGCAACGTGAACCTGCTCACCCATTCCATGGGGGTGGAAGGCGATGTTGCGGATGAGGAGATTATCCGCGCCGTCACCGAAGCAGGATACGCAGCGGCGGTGCAAACGGAAGACTCCCCCACCGAGCACGCTCTTAAAAGCAACGAAGAACGCCGCACCTTGCGGCGACGGCTGATCGTGTCCTTGCTCGTGCTCGCTTTGTTGATGTATCTTGCCATGGGACACATGGTGGGGTTGCCGCTTCCTTCGTTTTTGGCGAACGCACCGCGTGTGAACGGTGCGTTGCAACTGTTACTCTCTGCCGTTGTGATGGCGGTGAATGCACGCATTTTCGTGCGCGGTGTGCAAGGGGCGCTTCACGCGGCGCCGAACATGGACACGCTGGTGGCACTCGGCAGTGCGGCGGCATTCGGATACAGTGCCTACACACTGTTTCAATCGGGAGCCACCGCCCATTCCTTGCATGGATTATATTTTGAGTCGGCGGCGATGATTCTCACCTTGATCACGCTGGGCAAACTGTTGGAAGCGCGCGCCAAAGGGCACACCACCGATGCACTGAAACGCCTGATGACCCTCGCACCGCCAACGGCAACGGTGCGGCGCGACGGCGAGGAGATCACCGTGCCGATCACGGCAGTGCAGGTGGGCGACGTGTTTGTGGTGCGACCGGGCGAAAGCATCCCGGTTGACGGCACGATTCTGGAAGGCGGCGGTGCGGTGGACGAAGCCACGCTCACAGGGGAAAGTGTTCCCGTGGACAAAACGGTGGGCGACACCGTGTCGGCCGCCACTGTCAACCGCTCGGGCTTTTTGGTGTGTGAAGCCACCCGTGTGGGCGAGGACACCACCCTTTCGCAGATCATTAAAATGGTGAGCGATGCTGCCGCCACCAAAGCACCCATTGCCAAAGCCGCCGACACGGTGGCAGGCATTTTTGTGCCCGTGGTGCTGTGTATCGCCCTTGTCACCTGCGGTGTTTGGCTGTTGTGCGGTGTCGGAATCGGCGCCGCACTCACGCGCGGCGTGGCGGTGCTGGTGATCAGTTGTCCGTGCGCATTGGGGCTTGCCACCCCCGTGGCGATCATGGTGGGAAGCGGTGTGGGTGCGAAACACGGCATTTTGTTCAAAACCGCCGCTGCATTGGAAATGACGGGACGCATCCGCACGGTGGTGCTGGATAAGACCGGCACCGTCACCGAAGGGGCACCGGCATTGACCGATTGTCTGCCTGCCGAAGGGGTGAGCGAGCAAGAACTGCTTGCCGCCGCCTTGGCATTGGAACAGCACAGCGAGCATCCCTTGGCACGCGCCGTGGTGACCGCCGCCGAAGCCGCCTCACTTTCTGCCGAAAAGGTGACCGATTTCCAAGCGGTGACGGGGTTGGGACTCACGGCAAAGCAAAACGGCCACACGCTGTACGGCGGCAATGCGGCGTTTATTGAGCCTTCTGCTCCCCTGTCCCCTGCGTGGCAACAAACCGCCGCCGCATTGGCCGAAGAGGGCAAAACACCGCTGTTTTTTGCACAGGATAACCGTCTGCTTGGCGTATTAGCGGTGGCAGACCCCTTGCGCACCGACAGCGCAACCGCCATACGAGACCTGCACAAGTTGGGGTTGCAGGTGGTTATGCTGACAGGCGATAACGCACGCACCGCCCGTGCCATCGGACAGGCGGCCGGTGTGGACGAGGTGATCGCCGACCTGCTCCCCGACGAAAAAGAGAGTGCCATACGCCGTTTACAGGCAAACGGGCGTGTGTCCATGGTGGGCGACGGCATCAACGATGCCCC
>JAZNTC010000100.1:0-2971 GCA_045591605.1 Acutalibacteraceae bacterium
GGGCTTATCAAGATAAAATCGAAATTTAGGGTGAGCAGTCAAACCCGAACTCCGTTTTGGGAAGGCGGATGTTCGCTCATCCATTGTTAAAATACTCGCCAATACGGGCGTATTGGCTGCGTTTTTGCCGCGGCTGAACAACCATCCGCTCTTTCCAAAATCTGCGACCTCAAAGCGAGGAGATTTTGAGGGGTTTTTGTTTCGGTCGGGCGAAGTAATGCTTTCCGCCTTACGAGAGCGAACGAAGCAAAAAACACCGAAATATCCCGCTTTACGGCGGGTTCGGGTTTAATTGCTCACCCTAGGGGCTATTCGTTGCGACCGCACCTTCAACGGACGGTCGAGGACGCCCGTTCCGACAGCGTAACACGAATTTGGTTGCGACAGCAACGAACATCCTGCCGAGTGGAGGAAGTAGCACCCGCCGTAACTTTTTCGGTTTCACCGAAGGTGAAAAGGCATCCGTTTAGGATGCCAAGAAAAACGTTACACGGACTTCGCCGAAGACGGATGTCCTGACGCCCCGTTTGCAATCGACTCCCCCCACTGCGTACATGGTGTATTGTCCTTTATGTGTTTAGATAATTTTTATCTAAACACGTTAAATTCGTGATAGCGAGGTTGTCGGTGGGCGTTTTTGACATTCCGTGACGGGACGTCATAAACGCCGTCCTTATGTTTTTTTGTTTCCCCCCTTGACAAAACGAGAGGAAGGGTGTATACTACATTTAACAATTAAGTTAAATGTTAAAGGAGTGAGGCCGATGTCGTTACAAACCACCTTGCGCGCGCTGGCGGACCCCACGCGCCGCGAGATATTGAATCTGCTCAAAAAAGGGCGGTTGACGGCAGGGGAGATCACCGTGCATTTCGAGATGACGGCGGCGGCGATTTCGCGCCACCTCTCGGTGCTGAAAGAGGCGGATCTCATCCGCGACACGCGCCAAGGGAAGTGCATCATTTACGAACTGAACGTCACGGTGTTGGAAGAAACCATGCTGTGGATCGCCGATTTGAAAGGAGGTGTTGATCATGCTGAAACAACATAAGGGGAAACTCATTGTGTCCTCACTGCTGACCTTGCTGCCCTTGTTGGTGGGGGTATGTTTTTGGAACAAACTGCCCAACCCAATGCCGATCCACTGGAATGCCGCCGGTGAAGTGGACGGGCATGCCTCCCGTGCGGTGGCGGTGTTCGCCTTGCCGCTTGTTTGTTTGGCGTTGCAATGGCTGTGCGTGTTTGTCACCGCATGTGACCCGAAAAACCAAGGGCAGAACGCCAAGGTGACGGGATTGGTGGTGTGGCTTGTGCCGCTGATCTGTGCGGTCGTGTCGGCGATGATGTATGCCACGGCGCTCGGATATGCCGTGTCGCCCACCAATTTGATGATGGGGTTGCTTGGTGTTATGTTCCTCCTGCTGGGCAACTATATGCCCAAGTGTAAGCAAAACCACACCATCGGCATCAAGATCCCGTGGACGCTGAACGACGAGGAAAACTGGAATGCCACCCACCGTCTGGCAGGGCGCGTGTGGGTGGGAGGCGGCGTGCTGATGCTTTTGTGCATGCCGTTGCCGTCCTCTGTATTCCCGTGGGTGTTTCTTGCGTTGACATTGCTTATGGTGCTGATCCCCGTCGTGTATTCCTACACGTATTATTGCCGTCACAAATAAAGCGCAACCCCCGTCGAACGGAGTTCGACGGGGGTAGTTTTTTGTAACCGACGGATGTTGCAGGATCCGCTATTCAAAATTTTCACACAGAACATCCCAAACAGTTTACCGTATCACGCAACGGCAAAAGAAAAAACGGAAATGTGTGCAGCTGCACAAAAGCAGTTTTTCTTGTTTTTCCCCTTGCAAACCGAACGGAAGAGTGCTATAATGACAATGTTTTTCATAAGGAACAAAAAACAAAGGAGAAATGAACAATGAAGATGCGTAAACTGTTGGCAATTCTGCTGACGATCGCCATGGTGCTGACGATGGCGATGCTCGCGACCGGTTGCGGTGAGGAGCCGAGCAACAACGACGATGACGACGATGACGACAAGGGCAGCAAGACCTCTGTCTCCACGTCGGTGACGGGGGATGGCAGCACCACTTCCACCTCCACCACCACGGGTGACGGCAGTGGCACGACCACGACCACCCGCAACACGGCGGCGGATAGCAATGCTTTGGCGGATTATGTGGAAGAGAACTACGACGATCTGGTGGAGCTGCTCTCTATGGGCGCTCCCGAAGAAGTGAAGGTGGACGTGAAAGCGAAGCGCAACGATATCATCGTGACCTTCGAATGGCCCATGCTGGACGATCTGTCCGACGAAGAGTTGGACGAAGTTGCTGAATCCGCGCGCACCGAAATGGCGTCCGAGTGGGCTCCTGCCTTCTGGGCGATCCGCGAAGACATTGCCGACCTCGAGTCGGTCCAGTTGGAGTTCTACAAGAGCAACGGCGACTATGCGTTCGGCGCCAAAGTGGACGAAAACACCGCTTATGAAGAGGAGACCCCCGACGAGGAAGATCCCGACGAGGAAGATCCCGATGAAGACATTTCTTTCGACGATGTGGATTACGAAGAGATGATTCTTGGCACGTGGGAAACGGAATACGATCTCACCGATCTGGGCGAGGAAGGCGCAACCCTTACCTACACCATGACCTTCAACGCGGACGGCACGGTGGACGTGGCGATGGAAGCCGGCGACGAAAGCGATGAAGATCAAGCCGAATATTATTTCGAAGGCGGCTGGCTGTACATTGACGGCGACGCGATGGATTACACCCTGACCGAAGACACGCTGGTGTTGGATGTGGATGCGGATGAGGTTGTGGACGAAATGACCGATTTCCTCTTCCCGATGGAAATGACCCGCGTGGCGTAAGCATATAAGGTGACGCGAGTAATCCGAACCTGCCTCTAAGCGGCATATTTCGGTGTTTTCCGCTCTTTTTTCTTTGACAGGCG
>JAZNTC010000101.1:0-1979 GCA_045591605.1 Acutalibacteraceae bacterium
GGGCTTATCAAGATAAAATCGAAATTTAGGGTGAGCAGTCAAACCCGAACTCCGTTTTGGGAAGGCGGATGTTCGCTCATCCATTGTTAAAATACTCGCCAATACGGGCGTATTGGCTGCGTTTTTGCCGCGGCTGAACAAACATCCGCTCTTTCCAAAATCTGCGACCTCAAAGCGAGGAGATTTTGAGGGATTTTTGCTTCGGTCGGGCGAAGTAATGCTTTCGCCTTACGAGAACGAACGAGGCAAAAAGCACCGAAATATGCCGCTTTGAGGCGGGTTCGGGTTCAACTGCTCACCCTACAGGAATAGACTTGCCAAACCGAAAAATATGTGGTATACTGTGATGAATTTACAAAAGAGATAGGAACGTCTATGCAATTCAAAGACCTGAACTTAATGCTTCCGCTGTTGGAAGCTGTGAAAAAAGTGGGGTATGAGACCCCCTCTCCCATACAGGAAAAGACCATTCCGCCCGTCTTGATGGGACGGGACGTGCTGGGTTGTGCACAAACAGGAACGGGCAAGACCGCCGCCTTTGCACTGCCCATTCTGCAACGGTTATACAAAACCACACCGCGTGAGGCGCGCGGCGCAGACAAACGCCCCATTCGGGCGCTGATCCTCACCCCCACCCGTGAACTCGCCATTCAAATTCACGAGAATTTCACCCAATACGGCGCACGTCTGCCGTTGCGTGCGGCGGTCATTTTCGGTGGAGTGAATCAAAATCCGCAGGTGGAGACCTTGAAGCGCGGCGTGGATATTTTGATCGCCACCCCCGGACGGTTGAACGATCTGATCGGGCAAGGATTCATCTCGCTTGCTAATTTGGACATCTTCGTGTTGGATGAAGCCGACCGTATGCTGGATATGGGCTTTATTCACGACGTGAAAAAGGTGATTGCGAAACTGCCGCCAAAACGGCAAACGCTGTTTTTCTCCGCCACCATGCCGCCCGAAGTGGAGAAACTGGCAATGCAACTGCTCCACGATGCCGTTACCGTGAAGATCAGCCCCGTCACCAAGACGGTGGACAAGATCGGACAGACGGTGTTTTTCCTTGAAAAAGGCAACAAAGTAGAACTGCTGCTGTGGCTGATGAAGCAACACCGCATGAAAGCGGTGTTGGTGTTTACACGCACCAAGCACGGGGCAAATCAGGTGGCAACAAAACTCCAAAAAGCCGGTGTGGAAGCGCTGGCCATTCACGGAAACAAGAGCCAAAACGCACGGCAAGAGGCGCTCAAACGCTTCAAAGCAGGGACGTTACCCGTGCTGGTGGCGACCGATATTGCCGCGCGCGGCATCGACGTGGCGGAACTGCCGTTTGTGATCAACTTCAACGTACCCGATACCCCCGAAGCGTACATTCACCGCATCGGGCGCACGGGACGCGCCGGGTTGTCGGGTGAAGCGTTCACCCTTTGCTGCAGCGAAGAGTTGAAGGATTGGTGGGATATTGAAAAACACACCCGTCAACGCGTACCGGTGGGCGATTGCCCGTGGTCGGTGAGCGATATGCAACCCACCGATCCGCCGAAGAAGGAGCCGCGTCCGCCGCGTGCCGAGCGCCAAAAGGCGGAGCAGAAACCCAAAGCAGAGAATAAACCCAAGGTGGAGAACAAGCCAAAGGCGGAGAATAGACCAAAGGCAGAGAACAAGCCGAAGGCAGAGAACAAGCCGAAGGTGGAGAACAAGCCGAAGGCGGAGAACAAACCCAAGGCGGAGAACAAACCCAAGGCGGAGAACAAGCCGAAGGCGGAGAACAAGCCGAAGACAGAGAACAAGCCGAAGGCAGAGAACAAACCCAAGGCAGAGAACAAACCCAAGGCGGAGAACAAGCCAAAGGCGGACGTGCGCACCGAGGAGTTTTCCGCACCGCGCACCTCCTCGTTCGGGGCGGCATACAGTGCGAAATACGGGGCACGCCCCGTGCGGCATTTCCAGTCGCGCGCGTCCTTGCAACCGAAGGCGGA
>JAZNTC010000102.1:0-4014 GCA_045591605.1 Acutalibacteraceae bacterium
GACGCGCAATCCTGCAAGCACACCCATACCCACCACGTTGCCCGGGGTGTTGTCGTTATCCGCACAAGGCGAAAGACAGGAGTGAGTGTGCAGGTCGTATGCATAGTGTCCCATGATCAAAGACGCTCGTGCAACAGCACCGCCAGTTCATAGGCAGATTTGTCGCTCACCAACAGGTTAATGCCCTTTTCGGCAGCGGTTTGGATCACGCTGTCGTCGGGTACCACTCCTTCGGCAAACAGCACACAGGAGGTGTCCGCCAGCGATGCGACCGCCACCACGTTAATGTTGGACATAATGGTGATCCACGCTTCATCGGCACCGGCACGCCCCATGACCCAACTGAGCAGGTCACCGATGTACACGCCGCCGATTTCACGGTCGCCTTCGGGTAAGGTCAGCGCACGGCATTCGCCCGTCGCCACCAATTCACTCACCTTCATGCTGTTCACCCATATCCTTCAAATATTGCGAGAAACTGTCTCGCATAGACAAAAGACAATCGTTTTTGTTCGCCAGCCCTTTGATCACATCTTCCGCAAACGCACGACAGGTCGGCGCACCGCACGAGCCGCAATCGAATCCGGGAAGTTGCTTACGCAGTTTCTGAATATCCGACATCATCCGCATGGATTCCGCCATATTGTCACTGAGCCGCGAGATGGGTTGATAGGTTGGAAACGAATCAAAGAAATAACGTTCGGGAATATACTTGCTTTCCTCCTCGGAAAGCACGTTTTGCGATACCGGCAGATAACGCCGCAGGGTTTGCAATCGCGCTTTCGCAATGAAAGGGTTTTGCATGGTCAACACACCGCCCACGCAACCGCCGATGCAGGCGTTGAGTTCAATAAATTCCAAGGGAGGAATGTTGCCGTTTTCGATCTGTTCAAGCAGATCGATCACATTGTCGATGCCGTCCGCCGCCAGATAATCTTCATTGAAGATGGCGGTGGCTTCGCCGCCCGACGATGCCCAGCCAATACCGATCACACCCGATTGGGAGAGCGATTGGGTCTGTTCGGATTTCCCCATCGCATTGATGAGCAAGAAGTAGATGTCGCTGATGGAAACCACCACGTCCACCTGACTCCTGTAATCCGAAAAGCCGTTCTTTACGTAACTGGCTTTGGCAGGGCACGGTGTGATAAAGCACACACCGATCTCATCATCCTGCAATTCGGGATGTTCGCGTTTCGCCTTTTCGCGCGCCATACGCGCCGCCACTTCCATCGGAGGTAACATCTGCACGATATTGTCTTTCAAAAACGGAAAACGCAGGCAGATCAACCGCATCACCACGGGACACGCCGAACTGATTGCCGGTTTGCGCACCCCTTCGGTCTTCAAATACTGGCGCGTGTAGGCGGACACCAGTTCCGCCGCTTGAGAGACCTCCACCACATCGTCAAACCCGATGCGCAAGAGACCGTCCAGCACGTAATCCACGTCGTCCAGATTTTCGAACTGGCCGTACAGCGTGGGGGCAGGCAACGCGATTTTCCATTTGAAGCGATCCATCGCATCCAATTTGTTGCACACGGCTTTTTTTGCCTTGTGTGGACACACACGGATGCACTCGCCGCAGTCGATGCAACGCGCTTCGTTGATCACCGCGTGGTTATCCCGAATGCGAATGGCTTCGGTGGGACAATGGCGCAGGCAGGTGGTACATCCGGTGCACTTTTCCACGTCCAAAAACACAGAATGTCCGTACGTATTCATTTGCCTCACCGCCTATCCTTAAAAATTTACTCGCATGGTGATGCGCGTTCCCTCACCAAGGGTGGATTCAATTTCCATCGTATCGGTGTACCGTTTCATGTTCGGCAAACCCATACCGGCGCCGAATCCCAACGAACGGATGTTATCCGGTGCGGTGGAAAACCCTTCCTGCATCGCTTGCTCAATATCCTTGATGCCGGGACCGTTGTCCGTGAGCACAATCTCTACCCCGTTTTCATCCACCGCCACGTCGGCCGTACCGCCGCCTGCGTGGATGACCATGTTGATTTCACCTTCGTACATCGCAATGGATACACGACGGATGGTATCGGGCGAGATGCCCAGTTGACGCAGATTTTTCTTCATAATGACCGATGCCTGACCGGCGGAAGTGAAGTTGTCACCATCCACATCGAAGTGGAACGTTACCCGTTCACTCATGGCGCACCACGTTTCCCACAAGGCCGTTGCTGTACAAAATACCGCATGCCTCATACATCCGCTTATCGGTGCAAAGAATCACCACGCCGCTTTCTTTCGCCAGCGCGATCATCTCGTCCGTCGGCCGTTTGGAGCGAACAAACACGATGCAGATCATGTCCATCATCTCCGCTGTGCGGATCACCTGGGAGTTGACCAGACCGGTCATCAACACCGCCTGATCTTTGACATACGCCAGAACATCGCTCATCATATCACTGCCGCAGGCGGAGTACACGTGGCGCTCCAATCCCTCCTCGCCGCAGATAACCTCAGCGTTCAGCAGTTCTTTCATCATACGGATCTTCATCGACTTATATCCCTCAAATGCAGATTATTAGTCTTGATATTTCGCCAGGATGTCGGGAATATCCTTCACCGTCAAACGGCCATACACCTCTTCATTCACCGTGAGAACCGGTGCCAAGCCACACGCGCCGATGCAACGGCAGGCCGTGAGCGAGAACTTGCCGTCCTCCGTGCACTCATCCGCACCGATGCCGAGCAGTTCGCTGAGCTTATTCATCAAGTCACCGGCACCTTTAACAAAGCACGCGGTACCGAGACAGACCGAGATATCGTACTTGCCTTTGGGGGACAAAGCAAACTGCGCGTAAAACGTCGCCACGCCGTACACCTTCTCCATCGGGACATCCATACCCTCGGCGATCATTTTCTGCACCTCGAAGGGCAGATAACCGTAAATTCCTTGTGCCTCCTGCATGACCGCCATCAAGCGACTCTTGTCGTGACGGTTTTCCGCAATCACCTTTTGCATGCGGGCTTCCTGTTCGGCGGTCCCATTGAAGGGCAACTTACTGATTTTCTTATGCATGAACCGAATCCTCCTTGTTTTTCCGTGCGCAACGCGCAATACGCTCATTACACACCATTGTCACAATTATAACATATATATTTTAAATATTCCATAGGTAAAACCAAAAAAATTCGCGTTTTTTCAAGGGTTTTTTGCCTATTTTTTCGCTTTTTTTCCAATTCTCTGTCGATGGTTGCTTTTTTTTGAAAAATGCAGTATACTGTACGCATATTTTCCCGAAGGATGTGACACCGTGAAACCGACCGTTTTGTTTGATCTGGACGATACGTTGCTGGATTTTCACAAGGCAGAAGCCGTGGCAATTCGCCGCACACTGGCGGCTGTCGGCGCTCCTGCCACCGATGCAGTTGCCGCCCGTTACAGCGCCATTAACGATGCACATTGGAAACGGTTGGAAAAGGGCGAACTCACCCGTATTGAGGTGTTGACCGGTCGCTTTGCGCAGTTGTTCCAGGAATTGGGTGTGGATGTTTCGCCCGAAGATGCGTGGCACACGTATGAGAAGAACTTATCCGAAGGGCATTGGTTCATCGACGGCGCCGAGGAGTTACTCCAAACGCTCCTCCCCCACTACACGCTGTGCTTGGTGTCGAACGGCACGGCTTCGGTGCAGGATAAACGCATTGAGAGTGCCGGCATTGCGCGGTATTTCGAACAAATCTTCATCTCCCAACGCGTGGGTGTCAACAAGCCTGCCACCGCCTTTTTTGACCACTGCTTTGCCGCTCTCCCCCATCTTGACCGCGACCGTACCGTCATTGTGGGTGACAGCTTAACTTCGGACATTTTGGGCGGTCGTAATGCCGGTATTCGCACCTGCTGGTTTAACCCTCATCATCTGCCGCCGCGCACAGACATCCCTGCCGATTACGAGATTGCGGCGCTGTGCGAATTGCCGCCGCTGTTGAAACGGATTTTTGGAGAATAAAAAAGGCGCTTCGTTTGAGGGGCACTCACATAGGGAGGAATCG
>JAZNTC010000103.1:0-11348 GCA_045591605.1 Acutalibacteraceae bacterium
CAATCTTGGGGAATGTATTTTTCAAAAGAGGATGTGCCTGTGAATTTGTGGGAGGATACGTTGCTGTCGGCGCCAGATCCGCATTGCTCTTACTGGCAAAGCGAAGACCAAAGACACTTTTATGCAACGGAAAAGATCGCCGACCACTGGTATGTCTATTACGAGGACTATGACGGCAATCGCCACGGTCTGTCGTGGGCAAAATAAGATAACAAGAAACGATCTGCCGCGGCAGGTCGTTTCGTTTGTTATACGGCATATAATACGTGCAGGTTGCGGATGTTCACGTCCTCAATACTGTTGTTCACGGCATAGGCGTGCCCTTCCAGATCCTCTCCGCAATAGGCGGTGAGCCCTTCTTCGCGCACGTGATCGGCGATAGCGGAAGCCACCTGTGCGATCACCGCCTCCTTATCGTCCACACACCCCGTGGTGAGCAGATATTCGAGCGGTGCGGCAAGGTCCGCAAGCAACGGCAGATCACGCAGGGCGGCAAATTGCCATTTGTAATAGGGGAGATAGGTGAAGTTCAGCAAAAAGATCGTGTGAAGGGCGCTCTTCACAAATTCGCACACCGCGAGTTGTGCCGCTGCGGTGTCGCCCCGTTTCACCAAACGGGCGAAGTTGTATTCCCCGGCTTGTCCCATCACGAGCAGATGCCCGGCCAGTTTCTTGCGGCGCACGTCCTCGGGGAGATAGATGAGTTTTCGCCGCACGGCGGTGAACGCACCGTCCCCGTCGTGGAACAGGCGCCCGTTGGTCACTTCGGCGAGCGATTGCTCGGGCACGGAAAACCAATCGTCCGCGGTCAACACGCCGTCGGCACGCCCTGTTTTCTCCTCCAAAAATTCCGACAGCCGCAACACGCCGTGACGGTTGCCGCCCACGGGGGAGAGCACCTGCCGTGTGAATCCCATAAATTCACGCGGCAGTTTGGCATATGCCCGTTCCAGTTGAAACGCGACGCGGCGATCCACCGTGTCCTCATTCGGCAGAAACAGACAAAATCCCGGTTCGAAATCGTGGTCTTGCGAGATCGCATCGTCAAAGCCGAAGCACTCCGACCCACTGCCCACAAGTCCCACCGCCACCTGCGGCATCACCTCGGCAAACTGCTGCGAAAACAGCGGCTCACCGCATTCATGCCAAAAGGCTTCTGCCAATTCAAGTCCCTTCATAAATGTCCGTCGCCCTCGCTTTCAATTCGTTTGCATACACAAACCGTCCGTAATAGCCAAACACCGTGGCGCACTTTTCACACACGAAGGCATAGTTACCGTCGCGCACCGTGTGCTCTTCCAGCAACCGCTCAGCGGTGTCCAGCAGTTGCTCAATCTGCTCCGCGGCATCCAATAAACCGTGCTCCGCTTCGGCGGCAGATGCCAAATTCAAGTAGGTGATGGCCGCTTCGGGTGCACCGTTTTCGGTGCGCATCATCACGGTGATCGCCTGCTCATACAATGCCCGTGCTTCGTCAAAACGGCGCAGATCCACAAGCGCCAATGCCATGTTGTTATACAGACCGCCCAGCCGTCCGTCGTTTGGCTCCAGTTCACGTTCATACACCGCGCGTGCGTGCTCAAACAAGGAGATGCCGCGTTCCGCCATATCGAATGCCTTGAACACGGTGGCGCAGTTCAAATAGGTGGTGGCGGCACCGACCTGACAAGACAGGTCGTGTTCCTCCACCAACCGCAGGGCGGTCTCGGCGGCATTGATCGCTTCGTCCCGTCGTCCCAACTTGCGGTAAAGCCCCATCAATTCGTTTTCCATCAGCAACACGGTTTGCACCTGACGGGCACTTTTCGCTTCTTCCAACCAATACAGCAGATGTCGCTCGGCTCCGCTGTAATCGTTTTTATGCAGGTATTCATCCAGTTTATCCAAAATGCGTGTGCGGTCGATCATGCGGCACCTCCTTTGATATACTCCCATTATAGCGCAAACTTACACGGTTTGCAATTGTTTTCCTTTACTTTACAGTTGAGCATGCTATGCTGAACTCACACAGAAGGGGATATATATGGACTATTTGCAGAAACCGAAACATCACTATACCACCCAAAGCGGTTGAGTGAACGACCCGAACGGGTTGGCGTACTACCAAGGGTACTATCATGTGTTCTGTCAGCACGCACCGCACCACGAGGTTCCGTGGCAGGAGGCGATGCCTTGGGGACATGCGCAATTTCCTCGGGATTACGAGGGCACGACCTCGTGGTGCATCGCGGCGACGTGCGCGATTTAACGATCCTGTGCGACGGCTACATGGCGGAGGTGTTTGTCAACGGAGGGGAAGAGGTTTTCTCGGCGTTGCTGTCATGATGAAAGAATTTCGAAGTATTTTTCGTTGAAATTAGTATAGTTGTTTGTTATAATATACACAACCAAACATCGTGAGGGGGAACCTTTATGAAAACCTGGGATTTGAACGGCGAGTGGACACTTGCCTGTTATGATTACCGTGAAGAAATGCCCGAAATGCCCGATTTCGGTGAGCCGAAACTGACGCTTACCGCCACTGTGCCGGGTGATGTGCACGCCGACTTGCAAAAGGCAGGCGTGCTCGACGAGGTGTTTTACAGCGACAACTACTTGAACGCCGCCTGGGTGCCCGAATGCGATTGGTGCTACACCCGTGAATTCACGGTGGACACAACGGAAGCGCGCAACGAACTCGTGTTTGACGGATTGGATTTATATGCCGTCATCTACTTGAACGGGCAGAAAGTGGGGGAAACCGAAAACGCCCTTATTCCGCACCGTATTTCGGTGGATGGCGTAATCCGTGAAGGGGTGAACACCCTCGCGGTGTATTTCCGCTCGGTGCGCCAGATTGGGAAGACCTTCCCGAAAGAGCGGTACGGCGGTTGCTTTGATACCACACGCTTGTTTATGCGTAAAGCGCAATACCAGTTCAGTTGGGACTGGGCGCCTGCCTTGCCTGCCGTGGGCATTTGGCAGGGGGTTCGGTTGGTATCCCGTTCGGGTCACCGCATCCTCTCGCATCGGTTCGATACCCGTCTGGACGGGCGTGTCACCCTTTTTTTTGAAATCGACGGAGAGGGCGCGAAATGGTCGGGCGATGTGCAGGAATTTGAACGCAAACTCATTTCGGTGGACGTGCCGCGTTCCGAGCGCACCTACCGTGTGAAACTCGCGGTGCAAAACGGGAAAGAAACCATCGAAGTGGATCGCGCTTTTCAGGATTACCGCGAATTCTTCACCTTCACGGTGGAAGATCCGCAATGGTGGTGGCCGCACGATATGGGCGAGCAACCGCTGTATCCCTACACGTTCTCTTACTATGAAGACGGTGTGTTGAGCGACGAGGTGTCGGGGCACTTTGCCATCCGCACGGTGGAACTTAACGAAGAACCGCGCGATTACGACGAAGACGGTCTCAAATGCGAATTGCTGGTGAACGGCGAGCGCACCTTCTTGAAGGGCGGCAACTGGGTGCCGATGGATTGCTTCCCCGGCACCGTGACCGAAGAACGTTATCGCCGCATCCTCACCTTGGCAAAAGATGGCAACGTCAACGCCTTGCGTGTTTGGGGCGGCGGCATTTACGAGCAGGATGTGTTTTATAACATCTGTGACGAACTGGGCATTCTCATTTGGCAGGATTTCGGTTTTGCCTGTGCCGAAGTGCCGATTGATTATCCCGGTTTTGAAGATCTGGTGAAGATTGAGATCGACACGGTGGTGCGCCGCTTGGCAAACCACCCCTGCATTGCCATTTGGTGCGGCGGTAACGAGCGCAACGGCTGTTTCGGGTATTTCCCGTGTCTGGGTGAGGTGCTGTTCCTTTACACCATGCGCGGCATTGTGAACGGCTTGGATCCCTCCCGTCCGTATGTGGACAGCAGTCCGTATGGCTACAATCACATGGGTGGCCGCAGTCGCAGTGGCGACCATCACACCTCCTCGTTCAACATCGGCAACACGCTGGATTGGAACGCGCGCCGCGAGCGGTTCCGTTCCACCGCCAGTGGTATGGCAACCGAAGTCGGTTCTATGGGCTTTCCGCCGATGACCGGTTTGAAAAAGTATATCCCCGAGAGTGAGTTGACCCACGACAGCCGTGTGATCGACCTGCACTTTGCGCGTAATCCCCACGACGGCGAAGGAAGAGGATTCCTCGAAAAGGAATACGAACTGGCGAATGATATGTTCGGTGAATGCACCGATTTCAACGACTTCGCCAAGAAATCCGCCTGCGCACAGGCGGAATACGTGAAACTAGACACCGCGTTTCACCGCAGTCGCAAAGGCAACTGTTCCGCTTCGCTTTTGCGGATGTTTAACGATTGCTGGCCTTGCGGCACCTGGTCGGTGGTGGACTACTACCTCGAGCCGAAAGCAGCGTATTACGCATTGAAGGACGTGTGTGTGCCTGCCAAAGTGCTGATTGTCAATCGCCCCGACGGGCTCGGTGCGTGGGCGGTGAACGATACGCGTCGCGACGTGCACGGCACACTCACGGTGGGGCAGATGGACGTGGACGGCACGGTGGTGTTCCGCGAAACGATGGAGATCACCATCCCTGCTTGCGGTTCGGTGAAGGCATACGATTTCATAAACGCCGAAAACGCCCGTCCGAACAGCTTTGTGTTCGCGCTCTTCTCGCACGATGGCGAGCAAACGCAAAGTGTGTGGTTTTTCGAAAACTGGCACGAGATCGCGTGGCCGCAACCCATCCTCACCGTGACGGCGGATCAGCGCAATAAGCACGTGATCACTGTCACCCTCACGAGTGAAAAGTACACCCGTTTCGTGCGGTTGCAAGGGCTTGGTGACGAGGTGACATACAGCGACAACTACTTCGATCTGTTGCCGGGTGTGAAAAAGGTGGTCACCATCACTGCCGAAAAGGACATTTCGATGGACGACATCACGGTGGATCATTGGCTGACCGATTGGAAAGACTAACCGTTAAAAAACGCACGTATGCGGTGTCGCATACGTGCGTTTTCCTTGCAACTTGAAAAACACGTTGTGATATGGTATACTATCTTCAAATTTGCGGACATACTACCCTAAAAGGAGGGAACATCTATGAAAATTGCTTTTTTTGATACCAAACCCTACGACAAGCCGTCCTTTGAACGGTACGGCGCCGAAGCAGGGTTACGTTTTAAGTTTTATGAAACCAAGTTGACCGAGGATACGGTGGCGCTGGCACGCGGTTGTGTGGGCATTTGCATTTTCGTGAACGATGAGGTCACCCCCACCATCATCGACCGCTTGGCGGAGGAGGGGTGTCGATTCATCGCTCTGCGCTGTGCCGGTTACAACAATGTCGATCTTGCCTATCTGGGGGACAAGATGCCGGTGTTTCACGTGCCGGCGTATTCGCCCCATTCGGTGGCGGAACACGCGATGGCGATGTTGCTCACCTCCATTCGCCGCATTCACAAGGCGTATATCCGTACCCGTGACTTCAATTTCAGTTTAAACGGGATGACCGGCTTCGACCTGCACGGTAAAACCGTCGGTGTGGTGGGAACGGGCAAGATCGGGCGTTGCTTTATTGATATTTGCCGCGGATTCGGTATGCGCGTGCTGGCATATGATAAATACCCTGCCGATCTTGACGGTGTGGAATATGTGGATACCGACACGCTGTTTCGGGAAAGCGACATCATTTCGCTCCATTGTCCGCTCACCAAGGAAACCTATCACATGATCGACGATGCGGCGATTCGCAAAATGAAATCGCGTGCCATCCTCATCAACACGTCGCGCGGTGCGCTGATCGATGCGGAGGATCTGCTGATGGCGATCAAAGAGCGGCGCATCGGCGGTGCGTGTCTCGACGTGTATGAAGAAGAATCGGAACTTTTCTTTGAGGACTTTTCTAACCATATCGTGGCAGACGATATTTTGACCCGTCTGATTTCAATGCCCAACGTCATCGTGACCTCTCACCAAGCCTTCCTGACCGAAGAAGCGCTGGACAGCATTGCCGAAACAACGGTGGACAACATCACGAAATATCTCACCGACGGCACAAAGCAAAACCAAGTGAACAAATAAGAAAGATATGCTATACTGAATCTCAAAAGGGGGGAGTAATATGAAGAAAAACTATCAAGAGCAGTGCGACGCACGCATTGCGGCACACACCGACCGTGGGGAAACGCCCACACTGCTGTTGCATAGTTGTTGCGCGCCGTGCAGCAGTTACGTGCTGGAATATCTGTCGCAGTTCTTTGCCATCACCGTTTTGTATTACAACCCCAACATCTATCCCGACGAGGAATATTACCACCGTGTGCGCGAACAAGAGGAGTTTATCCGCCGTTTCCCTGCCAAGCATCCCATATCCTTTGTGGAAGGAGCATTTGACAAGGAACGGTTTTATGACACGGTGCGCGGCATGGAACATTTGCCCGAAGGGGATGCACGGTGCTTTGCTTGCTATGAACTGCGCCTGCGCGAAGCGGCACAGGAAGCGGCGGCGCGCCGTATGGACTATTTTTGCACCACCTTGTCCATCAGTCCGCTCAAAAATGCGGAGAAGTTAAATGAGATCGGCGAGCGGCTTGCCGCCGCATACGGCGTGACGTATCTGCCGTCGGATTTTAAAAAAAAGAACGGTTACAAGCGTTCGGTGGAACTGTCCCGCGAATACGGGATGTACCGCCAAGATTACTGCGGCTGTGTGTTTTCCATGCGAGAGTGAACAAAGATAAAAACCGCCACCCCTTACGGTGGCGGTTTTCTTGTTTAAAATGCGGTATTGCGGTACTCCACCGGTGTGACACCGACGGTTTTTTTGAATATCTTGGAGAAATATTGAATATCCACCACACCGCAATGCAAGGCGATGGTTTGCACCTGCAGATCGGTCGTGCGCAACAGTTGACAAGCGAGCTGTATTCGCTTATCGCGGATGTAGGAGGAGAGGGTTTGTCCCATCTCACGGTGAAACACCGCCGAAAGGTAGCCGGCGCTGACGTTTAGGGAAGCGGCGAGCGAACGGGGCGAAAGTTCGGCAGACAAATCCTGCCCTATCAGCAAAAGGGTGTTTTTCACAACGGCGGAAACGCCGTGCACCGCGTGTTCGCGCACCAGTCGGCAATAGGAACGGAACATTTCCTTCATCAGGGCGGCTTGCTCGTCCAATGCGGTGAGATCCTCGATTTTTGCAGCAAAAAGAGAGGACAGCCGATCCAAGTGCAGAGGATGCACGCCGCCCTGTTCCGCCGCTTTACGCAACAAGGTGTTCATAATGATGCTGTAATTTTTAGCGTTGCGTAAGGTGTCGGTTAATCGTTTTTCGAAAAAATTGTTGTTCAGAGAACCGAATAGTTCCGTTCCCAGGTGTTCTTGCCCTTGCGATACGGCGCGAATCATGGCGTTTTCAAAGGCGTAACGCTGTTCCATGGCTTTGGCATTCAACAAAACGTCGTTTTTGTCGGTGTCGGATACGGTCGTCTGCACCGTGGCGGCGGTGTGGCGATCCACAATGGGGAAGGAGGGGTTGTCGAACACGTGCTCGCAAAAGGTGGTGAACAGAACAAACACGGGATGATCCGCCGATAATACCGTCAGCCCATGGTAATACTCGTGCAAAAATCGCTGTTTTTGCGGAGAAATGCCGTTTTCCTCGGCAATGGCCAGCAGTTGCGCCTCTGTCGGCATGGCGGACAGATACGGTCCGACACACAGCACACGTCCTGTACCGTCCGGCAACAACAGACACAGAAAGCGGCGGTCAAAGGAATCGGTGAAACGGTACACGGTGTGCGGTTGCAACGACAGCGCCGCGCCGCGCAAAACGGCACGCTCGGAAAACAGATCCTCAAACGTCACGGCAATGGACGAGGACGAGATTGTTTCTTGCCATTCCGCCGCCGTGAGCAGGGCAGAGGGAACACGGCAACGGTGCAAGGATTCGCACAACAGCGACAACTCACTTGTGTGAAACATAGCATACCCACCCTTCACAAAAAATCCAAATGTTTTTTGAATTATAGCATACTTTTTATGAAAAAACAATGACCAAATTACGGAAAACATTAAAAAAGCACAAAAATTGATGAAAAAAATACTAACAAAACCCACCGAACCTATTATATACTGTAACCAGCAGATTCTAACCAGCAAATTCTGTTTTGCACCCAAATATACAGTGAAAAGAGGAAACAACTATGGCGAAGAAGCCTGTCCAATTGGACGCCAACGGACACCGTAAGTTCGGTATGCGCGACTGTCTCGCGTACGCAGCCGGCGACCTCGGTTGCAACATGAGTTTTGCACTCAAGAGCACCATGGCCATTTTCTGGACCCAGTTCATGAAGATGGATCTGTGGTATGCCCTGCTCCTGATTGTGGTGCAGGTGTGGGATGCCATCAACGATCCGCTGATCGGTTCGATCGTGGACGCCGATAAGCATCAGTACAAACGCAACAAGTTCCTGACCTACATCTGGGTAGGCTCGATCGGCTTGATCGTGGGCGGCGCGTGCTGCTTCTTGCCCTTCCCGGCCGCTCCCGTGTGGGCGAAGGCGATCATCTTCATCGCCGGTTACGTGGTGTGGGATGCGTTCTACACCGTGGCAAACGTGCCCTACGGCTCGCTTTTATCCCTCATCTCCAATGACGTGAAAGACCGTGCTTCGCTGTCGGCGTGGCGTTCGGTCGGCTCCATCTTCGGCAATATGTTGCCGATGGTGATCCTGCCCTTCATCATTTACGACAGCAACGATAACCTGATCGGTGAGCGCGTGTTCATTGCGGCGCTCATCATGGGTGCGCTCGGTTTCATCTGCTTCCAGTTCATGATCCGCAACACCGAGATCCGTGTGGATACCTCGGTTACGCTGAACGAGGATGCACCGAAGTTCAACGTGTTCAAAGCGTTCGGCAACTTTGTGAAGAACCGTCCTGCTGTCGGTGCGACGGTGGCGGCGATGGGTATGTTCATCGGTATGCAGGGTGCGGCCACGGCGGTTACGGTCGTGTTCCAGTCCTACTACAACAACGTGCAGATCTCGGGTATCGTGCAGTTGTTTGCCATGATCCCGATCGTGGTGTTCACTCCCTTGGCACGTAAAGCGGTGGCGAAGTTCGGCAAGAAGGAACTCGCGACCTTCGGCTCCATCTGCTCCATCGTGGCAGGTTGCGGCCTGTTCGTGGTGATGCCCAAGAACACCAACCTGGATCTCATCATCTACATCGTGTGCCAGCTCGTGTTCTCGCTGGGGCTGGGCATCTATTCCACCGTGTCGTGGGCAATGATGGGCGATGCGATCGACTACAACGAGTGGAAGTTCGGCACCCGTGAAGAAGGCACCGTGTACTCGCTGCACTCCTTCTTCCGTAAGCTGGCGCAGGGCATCGGTCCCTCGCTTGTGCTGATCATCATGGTGGCGTTCGGTTACGTCGGTGCCAACGAAGGCAACCAGACGTGGGCGGTGGCGCTGAATATGCGCTACATCGTGGCGGCAACCTATATGTTCTCGGCGATCTTGCAGTTCATCGGCTTGGGTCTGATTTATAACTTGGATAAGAAGACCTTGGCGGCCATGAACCGTGACCTCGGTCGTGAGGAAGAGGCGGAAGAACTCGTCGCTGCCGAGTAAGTTTGCTTTGCGGAAATATTCGGTCGCGTAATCGCGACCGAATATTTCTTGTAAATTTCCAAAAAGTTTATATTTTACGCCTTGAAACGGTGTATAATAATGTTGTGATTTTGCAAACGGAGGACAAGCATGAGACAAATTATCAACTGGAACGAAAACTGGCTGTTTTTGAAGGATACGGCTGACGTTACCGCCGCCGGCGGCGAGGCGGTTTCGTTGCCCCACACATGGAACGCGACCGACGGACAGGACGGCGGCAACGACTATTTCCGCGGCACCTGTTTGTACAAAAAAGCGCTTGCCAAAGCCGACCTGCCGACAGCAGACCGCTATTTCCTTGAAATCAAAGCGGCAAACTCTTCGGCAGACGTGTATGTGAACGGCACGGCCGTGGCGCATCACGACGGCGGTTATTCCATCTGGCGTGTGGACATCACCGACACACTCGGTGAGGAGAACGAGATTGCCATCGCGGTGGATAACGCTCCGAACGAGCAGGTCTATCCGCAGATGGCAGACTTCACCTTCTACGGCGGTCTGTATCGCGGTGTGAACATCATCGCCGTGCAGGACACCCACTTTGAACTCGGCTATTACGGCACTCCCGGCTTGAAGGTCACCCCGACAGTGAACGGGGCGGATGCCGACGTGGAGATTGAAGTGTACATCGCGAACGCGGCGGCAGGGGATGAGGTCACCTATACCGTGACCGATCGCAAAGGCAACACGGTGGCGACCGCCACCACGGCAGACACCAAGGTCACCTTGGCGATCCCTGCGGTGCATCTGTGGAACGGGCGCATTGACCCGTATCTCTACACCGCCAAAGCCACGCTGTCGCGCGGCGGCGCGGTGCTGGACGAAGTGTCGGCACGGTTTGGTTGCCGCACTTTCGCCATCGATCCCGAACGTGGTTTCATTTTGAACGGTAAGGACTATCCGTTGCGCGGTGTGTCCCGTCACCAAGACCGTTTGGGTATCGGTAACGCGTTGTTGCCGGAGCATCACGCGGAGGATATCGACCTCATCATGGAGGTCGGTGCCACCACCATCCGTCTGGCACACTATCAGCACGACCAGTATTTCTACGATCTGTGCGACGAAAAGGGCTTGGTCATCTGGGCGGAGATCCCGTATATCTCGAAGCACCTGCCCGGCGGCCGTGAGAACACCATCTCGCAGATGAAGGAACTCATTGTGCAGAATTATAACCACGCTTCCATCGTGGTGTGGGGTCTCTCCAACGAGATCACCATGAATGGTGCGAAAGATCCCGATCTGCTTGATAACCACCGTGTGCTGAACAACATGGTGCACGAGATGGATCCCACCCGTCTCACCACCGTGGCATGCGTGTCGATGTGCGGCATGGACGAAGAGTACGTGCATATTTCGGACGTGGTGTCCTACAACCACTACTTCGGTTGGTACGGCGGCGACACCTCGATGAACGGTCCGTGGTTCGATAAATTCCACGCGAAGTATCCGAACAAGCCGATCGGTGTCAGCGAATACGGTTGCGAAGCGTTGAACTGGCACACCTCTGCACCCCGTCAGGGCGACTATACCGAAGAATATCAGGCGTACTACCACGAGGAACTGATCAAGCAGCTGTATACCCGCAAGTACATGTGGGCCACTCACGTGTGGAACATGTTTGACTTCGGTGCAGACGCCCGTAACGAAGGCGGCGAGAACGGCCAGAACCACAAAGGCCTTGTTACCTTCGACCGTAAGTATAAAAAGGATTCC
>JAZNTC010000104.1:0-10157 GCA_045591605.1 Acutalibacteraceae bacterium
GGTTGATGCGCTCGCCGATCAGTATCGGTCGCGCACCGAAGGTCACCGCGTGGGTATAGGAGGACACCACCGTGTCCTGCTTTGGCAAAATCTCTTTGGGGGTACATTTTTGCAACTCCGCCGTCCCCGCCGCAATATAGGCTGGGGTGGTGCCGCAACAGCCGCCCACCGCACGCACGCCGTCGGCGGCCAGTGCCGCCACCTCTGCCGCAAAGGCGGTGGGGGTCACGTCAAACACGGTGCGCCCCTCTTCCACACGGGGCAGACCGGCATTGGGCATCAACAGCACGGGGACGGAGGACACGCGAAGCAACTCTTCCGCCACGGGGCGCAAGCCGCGCGGGCCGAGCGAGCAGTTGGCACCAATGGCATCCACCCCCATGCCTTCCAGCATCGCCGCCATCGCCGCAGGGGTGGCACCCGTCATCAACTTGCCGTCCTCGCCGTAGGCATTGGACACCACGATCGGCAGGTCGCAATTCTCTCGGGCGGCCAGCACCGCCGCTTTGGTTTCGTAACTGTCGTTCATGGTTTCGATCAAAATGAGATCGACCCCGTATTTCACGCCGCGTTTCACCGTTTCGGCGAACAGCGCCACGGCATCCTCGAAATCCAAGTCACCCAGCGGTTTGAGCAGTTTGCCCGACGGACCGATGTCCAACGCCACAAAACGGTCGCCGTGGCACGCGGCTCGTGCCGCGTGGGCATTCGCCACCGCCGCCGCAATCACCGCCTCCAACTCGTCGGCCGAAAACTTCAAACGGTTTGCACCGAAAGTGTTGGTGCTCACCACCTGACTGCCTGCATCGTAATAGGCTTTATGAATGGACACGATGTCCGCGGCGTGGGTGATGTTCCATCGTTCGGGATACTCCCCTGCCGCAAGCCCTTTGGCTTGCAGAAGCGTGCCCATGCCGCCGTCGAACACGACAAATCCGTTATGTAAGCACTCGCGAAAAGTCATTTTTGTTCCCTCCTTGTCCCCACGATCGCCGTCACCGACTTTGTGGGCGACATCAACAAACTGTCGTTCAGGCAAAGCCCGATGTGGCGCTCGGGTTGCAACCGACGAAACACCTCGCGCTGAAAGGTGAGCGGCAGGTCGCCGTAACCCGGACTGAACCGCGCGGTGACCGCACCGCAATCGGCACATACCGCCTCGCACAGCGCTTCGATCCGCTCGGCACCGAATGCTTGCAACATCACAGCGCGCGACGGCGAAAGACGGCTGTATTTCGCGATCAAGCGATCGAGTTCCACCCCCACGGTGGCGGCAAACACCACCGCTTCGCGGCAATCCGCAAGCAAGGCGGCAAGCGAGGCGGAGGTGATGTCCCAGTCACCCAAGCGGCACACGTTCCCCGTCACCGTGACGGGAAGCACCGCAAAACACGCACGGGGGGACACATGTTTTTCCGCTTCGGCAAGGCACGCGTGCCACAACGCACGTGTCGCTTCATCCGCCGTGCGACACCCTGCGTAACGCAACACCTCCTGCTCATCGACCAAAGGCAGGGGGTATGTTTTTGTTATAACCGTCATACGCCGATCCCCAGAATCGCGCTGAGGTTTTCCTGGATCTTCGCCGCCACGTCGGGTTTGTTCATGGAATACACGTGGACGTTGGTGATACCGTTGGCATACAGATCGATGATCTGGTCGGTCGCATAGGCGATACCTGCCTGCTTCATCGCTTCGGGGCTGTGCCCGAATTTATCCACCAAACTCTTAAACCGTTGCGGCACGAACGAGCCGGATAAGGTCACCGCCCGTTCCACCTGATTGGCATTGGTAATGGGCATAATGCCGGGGATGATCGGCACGGTGATGCCTGCTTCGCGGATCTTGTACAGGAAATTATAAAGCAGGTTGTTATCGAAAAACATTTGGGTGGTGAGGAAGTCACACCCGGCTTCCACCTTCTCTTTCAGGTGGCGAATATCCTCTTTCTGATCGGCACTTTCGGGGTGAATTTCGGGATAACACGCGCCGCCGATGCAAAAATCGGGGCACGCCTCTTTCAACTCACGCACCAAGTCGATGGCGTGGCGGTAATCCCAACCGCTGCGATCCGCCCCTGCCAGTTCGGCAGGGATGTCGCCGCGCAGCGCCATCACGTTTTCGATGCCTGCTTCGCGGATGGCTTCGATCTTCTGTTTCACCGTTTCACGGGTGGAGGACACGCAGGTGAGGTGTGCCAAGGTGGGCACACCGTAGCGTTCCTTGATGTTCTTCGCAATGTCCAAGGTGTAGCGGCTGGTGCCGCCGCCGGCACCGTAGGTGACACTCATAAAGGCGGGGCGCAACCGTGCGATCTCCTCGGTCGCGGCGCGCACGCTGTCAAACCCCATTTCGGTTTTCGGCGGAAACACCTCAAAGGACAAATGGGGGGTATCTTTTTGTAAAATGTCACGGATCTTCATAACGAGTCTCCTTTCTGGTTAGCACAAACCACCCGTACCGTATTGATTCCGTAATAGGTGAAGCAGGCTGCCGCCTCGGCATCCAACCGCTCGCCGCATACGGCGATGGGAACGGCAGGCGGACACCCCACCGTGGGGGATGCCAATATGCACCCCACCGCATCGGACACCACCACCGTTTTCGCCGCCGCGAGCATGGCTTGCCGCAGGGGGAGAATCGGCTCGCTCGCGTGGAAGGCAGGCGGCGCTTCGTTAATGGGGGTACGTTTCGGCAAGTTGCACAGCACCGTTTCCGCTTTCGTGAGGGCGGTTTCGCCCACCTCGGGGGTGAGCATCAGCACCACGTAGTCGGGGTCGGCAAACTCGCACTCTACCCCTGCTTTGCGCAGGGCGGCGGCGAGTTCATTGCCGCGGTAACCGTATGCTTTCGGACAGAGGGTGATTTTAAGCGGCTCGTCCCCACAAAGCGTGAAGCCGTGTGCCGTGAGTCGCACTTTTAATGCGTCCACCTGCGGCACAAACGATGCCAAGCGCGCGGTGTGTGCCGAAAGATACGGGTTGGCCGCATCGAGCGATTGCAAGATCAAATACGACGGGCTGGTGGAGCCGAAGAGAGCGAGTGCCTCCTTCGCGCTGTCGGCAAAGGACGGCGGCAATGAGGGGGATAGATGCAAATACGCACCGCCCGTCAGCACCGGCAAGGTCTTGTGGGCGGAATCACAGCAGAGGTCCGCACCGAGATCAATGGGATGACGGCTGGGTTGCAGAAATTTGAGATACGCCCCGTGGGCATTATCTACCAACAGCAACACACCGTGACGGTGACACACCGCCGAAAGCGCGGCCACGTCCACCGTGTGTCCTGTATAATCGGGAGTGGTCACATACACCGCCGCCACCTGTTCGTTTGACAGGCGTTCGTCCAGCGTTTCGGGGGTCACGGTGCAGGAGAGATACCCCTCCCCTGCCACGGGATACAGCCACGACACCTCCACATCCAGCAACGCCGCCGCGGTCAAAAAGGCTTTGTGCGCATTGCGCCCTGCCAACACACGGCGTGTGCGCCCTTGCAATGCCAGGTGCAACATTGCACGAATGGCGTGAGAAGCGCCTTCGGTGGAATAATAGGTGGGGCAACCAAACAGCGCGGAGGCGTTCGCCTCGCTTGCGGCAATGATGCCGCTTGCTTCATACAGGCTGTCCGCACCGTGGATCTCGGTGATGTCCCACTGCTCGCACCCGAGGGTGGACACCCCTTTGTGTCCCGGCATATGCAAGCGCGCGGTGCCGCTTTCGGCATAGCGGCGCACAAAATCACAGATGGGCGTGTTCATTCCTCGTCTCCCAGCGCGCGGGCAACCGCCACCATAATGGCACATTCCATGCGCTTGCGGAACAGTTTACAGCCGTATTCGTACACGCCCGTCACACTGCCTGTGGCGTGATAGGCGTTGGCGGCGCAACCGCCCGAGCAATACAACCGCGCCCAGCAATCACGGCACTCTTCGTGGGCATACACGTTGCAGGCGGCAAATTCTTCCTGCACCGCCGTTTTGGTCACGCCGTCCCACACGTTGCCGAGTTTGAAGCGTTCCTCTCCCACGAACTGGTGGCAGGGATACAAGTCGCCCCACGGGGTGACCGCCATATATTCGGTGCCGCTGCCGCAACCCGAAATGCGCTTGTAAATGCACGGGCCGCCCGTCAGATCCACCATGTAATGATAGAAGGTGAAGGGGTTACCCTCTTTGTCTTTTTGGAGCATCAGTTCTGCCAACTTTTCGTACTGATCCAGCACAATGGGCAGATCCGCTTCAGTCAATGCCGACGGATCGCCCTCGGCACACACCACCGGTTCCATGCTCAATTCGTTAAACCCGAGATCCAACATCTGCTGAATATCCGCCAAAAAGTCGGGGTTTGCGTGGGTGAAGGTGCCGCGCATATAGTAATCCTTGCCGCCGCGCGCCTTGACGAATTTTTGAAATTTCGGCACGATCTTCTCCCAACTGCCACGTCCGGCATAGTCCACACGATAGCGGTCGTGTACCTCGCGGCGGCCATCCAGACTCAACACCACGTTACTGCATTCGCGGTTGGCAAAGTCGATCACGTCGTCGTTCACCAACACGCCGTTGGTGGTGAGGGTGAAGCGGAAATTCTTGCCCTTTTCTTTTTCGATACTGCGCGCATAGGCGACCAGATCTTTCACCACTTGGAAGTTCATCAGCGGTTCGCCGCCGAAGAAATCCACTTCCAGGTTATGGCGCGTGCCGGAATTGGCGATCAAATAATCGAGCGCTTGTTTGCCCACTTCAAAGCTCATCACCGCGCGGTCGCCGTGATATTTGCCCTGGCTGGCAAAACAGTAGGAACAGTTGAGGTTGCAGGTGTGGGCAATGTGCAAGCACAGCGCTTTCACCACGCCTGCCGTCTTTTGTTTGAGCACACCGGCCATCGGCACGAAGGTGTCGGGCGCAAACAACTGCCCGTCGGCCACCAGTTCCTCCACCTGCGCGTAGCACTCCGCAAGGGCGGCCGCATCCTCTGCGGGATATTTCGCCGCCATGGCTTTCAACACCTCTTCACGGGAGTGCGTTTCAAACATACCGATGATGTCATAGGCGATCTCGTCCACCGCGTGGACCGCACCGGAACAAACGTCCAGCACAATGTTATAACCGCCGAGTGTATATTGATGGATCATAATTCCTTTAACTCCTTCAAAAAAAATGCCGCCGGGATCGGCGGCATTTGGTGCAAATTACTTGCTTTCCTTTTTGCTTTCGCACTTCTGGTTGGCGATGCCACAGCTGGTCTTGCAAGCCGACTGGCAGGAAGTCTGGCACTCACCGCAACCGCCCTTTTTCGCGCTCTCGCACAGATTACGGGTCTTGATGGTTTTGATGTGTTTCATTTGTTTCACCTTCCGTTACAACAATTTCTCTTTTTGCATTTTAGCACACGACAGGCAGTTTGTCAATCACTCTAACAGAAAAACCGCCCCGTTTGGAGCGGTTTTTGCAATTATTTCGTTTTCTTTTGTGCCGTCAGCGCAGTTTCACCCGACAGATACATAACCACCAAGCCGAGCAACACCGTCAAAGTGGCGATTTCAGCGAAGGCGGGGAACGTATCCCCTATGGTTCTTGACGACTTTTACGGCATAAATCACTTGTATATGGCAAACAATAGCATCCGATGACGTGCCGCAAGAAAGCGCAGAAAATCGTTTGCCGCACTTACTCACTCTTATCGGCATTCGTCAGTAGGCGTATAGCGTAACGTGCATATTCCGACATATATTGTCCTCGTCTTGTAATAATCACCGGTTGCCGTTGGTAACAGTTATTCTTGATTCGGATCAACGTAAGGTTGTGGTTTTCCAACGATTCTCCGTTTAGAAACTGTAATGGAAGCAGCGTAGCCCCAATCCCCTCGCGAGCCATTGCCCAAGCGGTAGTTAATCCCACGACCTCCATCGCAATGCGCGGTGGCACATCTACCGAGGCACAAAGTTGGTCAAACAAACGACGCATTTCCTTATTTGATTCCACCACCACAAACGGAAGCCCGGCACAATCTTGAAAATCCATTTCCAGATTTCCTTCAACGACTGTAGGTGACAGTCCTTGCATCATTTCATTGGGTACCGCCAACACCAAAACGTCCGCTTCCAACGCTTGATATTCAAACAGCGTCTCCTCTACCGGCAAGTTCACAATAGCAAAATCCAATTTCCCGTCGGCCATATCTTTGCGAATTTGCGCACTATTGGTGTCGCAAACGCGAATCTCAACGTTCGGGAACTTCTCTTGTAACTTTTTAGCCATTTGCGGAATTAAATACAAACACCGAAACGGGGAGATCCCAATGCTCAATCGACCGCACTCTCCGGAACGATAATATTCCAACGATCTCTTTAACTGCTCCTCTTTATAGAGCAATTCTTTGGCAACTTTAACAAAGTATTCCCCTGCCGCTGTCAGCCGTAACGGAACATAATTGCGGTCAAACAACTTAACCCCCAGATCGTTTTCTAACCGCATGATATGTTTGCTTAATGCCGGCTGCGATATGTTCAACGCTTCCGACACCTTTGAAAAATTGCATACTTCTGCTAATTCAATCGCATATTGCAGTTGCTTTGAATTCATGGTATTCGCTTCCTCTTATATATAAAGTGTCATATATATAATAACTCTTTAAATATGTTTTTGCAAGAAAAAAAGAAAATGACTTGACAAAAAAACGGTTTGATGATATTATAACCAATAGGCAATAGGGTTTATAACCAATTTTACCTGATGGGAGGAGTATCTTATGCCAATAGAAATCTGGTACTTGATATCTGTATTCGCGGTTGCCTTTGTTGGATTCTCATTGCTGAAGCGCCCTCTTTACGAATGCATGTTGATAGCGTTCGTTGTGCTTTTAATGCTTACCGGTACATGGACAAGCGCAGGCACGTTCATTTGGGACGCATTGCAAGAATCCACGCTTTACGTTATCTTTGCGTTTATCGTTTCGGCTGCACTTTTGTCGAAGACGTCTGTTATTGACGACTGTATCTCTATTATTCTTTCCATTTTCGGTCGTTTTAGAGGCGGTGCAGGATTTGTTGCGGTGGTCGGAAGTTCCTACATGGGTTCACTCTCCGGTTCCGGTCCCGGTAACGTGGCAACGACCGGTGTGTTTACCATTCCTGCCATGATCCGTTCCGGGTTTCCGCCGCACTTGGCCGCCAACGTGGAAGCGCACGCCAGCACCATGGGCAATATGATTCCCCCGGCCGGTATGATTGGTGTAGCGTTTGCCATCTTGGATGGATTGTATCCCAACACCTACACGCTGCCGCAATACTGGATGTTGCTTTGGGGCATCGCTGCTTGGTTTATTTTACAACGCATTCTTACCTTGTATTTTATGTGCCGATATTACAAGGTGCAACCTATGCAAAAAGAGGATATTCCCAGCTTTCGTCAAACGGTGAAGCATGGATGGAAAGCGGTTTTCTTGCCCATTATTGTGTTTGTTCCCTTTATGCTTACCAGTGAGTTTGCCGATTTCTTTACCGCACGACTTGGCGCGGAGGGGGCCAAAGCACTGAACAACAGCTTGTTGCTGATCATTCCCTCGCTGATTGTGGTGTGCGGCATTCTCCTTTCGAACAAGAAGACGCGTTCCGAAATGACCCTGAAAAACATGCATGCAGGAATTGCCAAGGGTATGCTCAAGGTCGTTCCCACGGCGGCACTGGTGCTTTTTGCCTATTTTGTAAGCAACGTCTTTGAAAATCTGCGCGTAGAAGAGGCGATCGGCGCATACTTTGCCACTTTGAATTTAAGCCGTGTGTTGCTTTGTTTCTTGATTCCGTTGATTTGTGCTATTTTGGGTATGTTGTTGCCCGGCTCTTCACAAGTGAAGATTTTCGGCGGCGTCATCATTACACTCATGGCAGGAGTCGGATGTCACCCCATGTTGGTGGCCGGCATGTTGCCGTGCATCTGCGGCGCCATGCACGGGGTTACGCCCCCCTACTGCGCTTGCGTATACAGCGGTATGGGCATTGCCCAATCCGAATTGAAACCGACAATATTCAACTGTATGATCTGGGTCCTCTTGCACTATCTGCTCTCGGTTCTGATCTTACTTGGCATCCTTCCCGTGTGGGGACTGGTATAAGGAGGTTGAAGGCATATGCGGAAAATAATTTTTAACACCTTAAAGAAATTATACGGTATATTGATGACGCTGTCTTTCTTCGGCGGATTGTTACCTCTGTTCCCCTTTGTGTTTGCTTTAATTGTCGGAGGTCCTTTGGCCCAAACCATTTCCGTGTTTCTTTATAAGCACTATTTTCCCGTGGTAATCATCATTGGATCCATCGCCATTGTTCTCGGATTGATCGCGATGTACGTGGGAAAACTGGAAGCGCTGAGCATAAAGGCTGTCACCGTCGAGGATAACGAAAACGAAAAATGAACAACAAAAACAAGGCAGAGACGTTGTCTCTGCCTTGTTTTTATGTCATTGTAAGCAAGAACAAGATGTCATCTCATACGCACGTTCGTAGGACAACTCTTCCAGTTGCATTTCGTTGCCGTCGGCATCCAAAATGCGCAAGGTGTGACTGATGGTGGCGAGCGTTTTTGCCAGCAACTCCGGGGTGTCGTCCATCACGTGCATACGATACAGCACGCTGTCCAACGAATTGGTTTTGGAAATCACGTCACCCACGTTGTGGCACACGGCAATATCCAACACCTGCGGCATGTTACGCACCTCATCCAATCCTTGGATTTCCGTGATGGTGCCGGGCTTTAACGGAATGTAATAGTTACAGCAGGATTTGCTGAAAATCGGGTTGTCATTCTGTTTCAAGTCGGATCCTTCCACTTTTCCCCGAACAGCATACTCGATCATCATATCCAATGCACTGATGTTGTTAAGGCGCTCGGTGAAAACATATGACCGTCCGCCGCCCATACGATAACCCGTTTCGTGAAAATAGAATTTCCCGTTATCCACAAAACCCTGAAGCGACAAGATGGCATTTTGTACCTTCAGTCCCTTCAGCATAGCAATAAATTGCGGCTCGACAGTTTCTTTGTATTGTTGGATATACGGAGAAGAATACATGTGCAAAATGGTCGGTGCCGCATTGGTCTCCGCGCCTTTTACATGGTGGCACATAAACGCCGCCGAAAGGCTGGCGTACCCATCTTGCACCGTGTAATTCAGAAAAATCTCGTTGGGACATTCCATGAATTTTTCGCAGATGATCTTCTTGCTGGCGGATTCGCGATACAACTGTTGATAATAGGCCACCAGTTCTTCTTCGTTATTGCATCGGCGCACACCGCGGCTGCCGCTGCTGTCTGCCGGTTTCACCATGGCAGGATATTCGATCCGATCCAAGTCCTCGCGTTTTAAACTAATGTCCAGCGTATACTCATGCACCGTCGGGACGCCATACTTATCACACGCCTTTTTGAACATACGTTTATCGTTGGAAAGCGTTTCAAACTGCTCTTTTGTGCCGATGCAAGGCAAGCCTGCACGCTCGCAGATCTCCGCATAGAACGGAAGGTGCGAATCGGTCCAACCGACAAAGATACCGTCAACGTGGTATTCCTCGATCAGTTTCAGCATGGCATCAATGTCCGAAATGTCGATGTCGATCGCCACGTCCGCAATCTGCTTGGAGGGGGATTCTTCGGTGGGATAGAAGTTCGCCACCACCGTTTTCACACCCAATTCCTTGGCGCGTTTCACCGCGCACGCCGCCAGTGCCGTGCGATCCATAACCAACAGCGTTTTTCCTTTCAAATCAACCATGTTTACACTCTCC
The DNA here is from genome assembly GCA_045591605.1 of Acutalibacteraceae bacterium. Taxonomy (GTDB): domain Bacteria; phylum Bacillota; class Clostridia; order Oscillospirales; family Acutalibacteraceae; genus SIG588. The sequence goes on from JAZNTC010000104.1 coordinate 9,778, forward strand.
CATCGTCTTTTGCAATATCGTGATCATCGCGTCCATATCCTCGGTGCCGTAGCGCTGGTCGCACGGCAGGGGAAGAATATTTTGTGCATAGTCCCGTTCGGTTGAGGTGGCGTTTGCCGACAAGGTGGGCCACAAGGTCGGCACGTAAACGTGCTGTGCCGCCAGCAGGCGCCGCACCGCCACTGCATTTTCGCAGTAAAACGGATAGGCGTATGCACCCGTGGGCAGGTGCAATACCAAACGGTTTTGCTCGCCCAGCACACGGTGCAACCAGTCAAAGTTGCGCGTGCGTGCGGCACACACCGCCTCATAATCCACCGCTCGCAACAGATTCTGCGTAAGGGGGGACATTTTGGCGATCGGCAAATCGTAATACGTTT
>JAZNTC010000105.1:0-1701 GCA_045591605.1 Acutalibacteraceae bacterium
CTGACAACTCCTTGGCTCACAGAACGACATGGCTACGATCCGACTTCCACGGTTGTGGACGGCGGATTTTCTTGAAAGGAGGCGGCATTTGTGTCCGAAACCAAACGTGCGTTGCGGCACGGCATACGCGACGGTATACCCATTGCGCTGGGCTATTTTGCGGTGGCGTTTGCGCTGGGAATCACCGCGCACAACGCAGGGCTGAACGCGTTGCAAGCCACGCTGTCCAGCTTGCTTTGCAACGCATCGGCAGGCGAATATGCCGCCTTCACGGTGATTGCATCCAACGGCGCGTATTGGGAAATGGCATTGATGATGCTGGTGGCGAACGCACGGTATTTTTTGATGTCGTGTGCACTCAGTCAGCACCTGCCTGCCAACACACCGCTGTATCATCGCCTCTTGATCGGCTTTGACGTGACGGATGAGATCTTTGGCATTTCCATCGCCGCAGGGGATCGCTTGATCCCGTCGTATATCTACGGTGCAATGCTGGTGGCGATTCCCGGCTGGGCAGGCGGCACCTGCGTGGGTGTGTTGATGGGCAACTTGTTGCCCCCTGCCGTGGTGCGTGCGCTCAGCGTGGGATTGTACGGTATGTTTTTGGCGATCATCGTTCCGCCTGCACGCAAAAACCGTGTGATTGCCGTGTTGATCGTGGTGTCGATGTTGCTCAGTTTGGGCGGATCGCTGTTGCCGTTCCTGTCGGAAGGCATGCGCATCATTTTGCTCACGGTGATCATCGCAGCGGTGGCGGCATGGCTGTTCCCTGTGCAGGAAGAGGGGGGAACGGCATGACACACAACATTTGGATATATCTGCTCATTATGGCAGGGACGATCTATCTGATTCGCGCCTTGCCGTTGGCGCTCATTCGACGCCGTATCAAAAATCCTTTTATTCGCTCGTTTTTGTATTACGTACCCTACGTCACCTTGGCGGTGATGACCTTTCCTGCCATTTTGTCTGCCACGGGCAGCGTGTGGTCGGGCTTGGCGGCACTGGTAGTGGGCGTGGTGCTGGCGTGGCGCGGTGCAGGGCTTCTCACCGTATCGGTCACGGCGTGTGCCGCCGTGTTTTTGCTGGAGTTGTTTTTATGAAAGAGAACACGTTTCATCGCATCTATGACGTGGTGCGCCGCATTCCGCAAGGCAAGGTAGCGACCTATGGACAAATCGCCATATTGGCAGGAAATCCGCATTGGTCGCAGGTGGTGGGGTATGCCTTGCATGTGAACCCCGATCCCTCCACCATTCCGTGTTACCGTGTGGTCAACCGTTTTGGCGAGGTGTCACGTGCCTTCGCCTTTGGCGGCGAAAACGAGCAAATACGCCTGCTGAAAGAGGACGGTGTGGGGTTCACACCCGACGGACGGGTTGACTTGAAACACTTTTTATGGCAACCGAACGATTAAAGAAGGCGCTTCGAAAGGGGCGCTCACTTAGGGATTATTCGCCTAAAACAAGGATTTTTTGCGGTATAATGCGTCAAACCGCCACGGTACGCGTCAGCGTTACCGTGGCGGTTTTCCTTTTCTTCCATCAAAAAATCTCTTGTTTTAGGGGCTTCGCCGTTTTGTAGCCATACGATTTGTTCTGCTCTCGAAGTTGACAAACCGCCGTAATACGCTATGCCTTACAAGGCTTGGCAACAAGGAGGCAGGACAAATCGTGGTGAAAAACCGATTCCTCCCTATGTGAG
>JAZNTC010000106.1:0-3163 GCA_045591605.1 Acutalibacteraceae bacterium
AGCAGCGCACCTTGGCACGCTCGCCGTCGGAGAACGCCTTTTCACGGACGATCTTCAGTTCACCGGTGAAGAAATCGTATTCGGTCTCCACGTAGGTGAAGCCGTTGATACGGCTGATGATATACGCCGCATCCTTGCCCAGACCGTTCAGGATAACGCGCAGGGGCTCTTTACGCACCTTGTTCGCGGTGCGCGCAATGCCAATGGCACCTTCTGCCGCCGCAAAGGATTCGTGACCTGCCAAGAACGCAAAGCAGGAGGTCTCTTCACTCAGCAGCATTTTGCCGAGGTTGCCGTGACCCAGACCGACCAACCGCTGTTCCGCAACCGAGCCGGGAATGCAGAACGCCTGCAAACCTTCGCCGATCACCGCCGCCGCATCGGAAGCGGTGGCCACGCCGCGCTTCAGCGCGAGCGCCACACCCAGGGTGTACGCCCACACGGCATTTTCAAACGCGATGGGCTGCACGCCCTTCACGATGGCTTCCACGTCCACGCCTTTTTCGAGGCAGAGCGCACGCGCATCTTCCAGCGAGGCGATACCGTTAGCGGAGAGGCATTCTTCAATTTTGGCAAGACGTCTTTCCTTGCCTTCAAATTTCACATCGTTCGCCATGTTCTTGTCCCTCCCTTATTCTTCACGCGGATCGATATACGAAGCGGCGTTGTCGAAACGACCGTACTGACCGATGTTCTTGGTGTACGCTTCGTTCGGCTCCATGCCGTGACGAATATCTTCGAGCATTTTGCCCAGCTTCACGAACTGATAGCCGGTGACTTCACCGTCTTCGTCCAAAGCGAGCTTCGTGACGTAGCCTTCCGCCATCTCCAGATAGCGAACGCCCTTCGCACGGGTGGAGAACATGGTGCCGACCTGCGAACGCAAGCCTTTACCGAGATCTTCCAGACCGGCGCCGACAACCAGACCGTCTTCCGAGAACGCAGACTGGGTGCGACCGTACACCAGTTGCAGGAAGATTTCACGCATGGCGACGTTGATCGCGTCGCACACGAGGTCGGTGTTCAAGCATTCGAGCAGCGTTTTGCCCGGCAGGATCTCCGCCGCCATAGCGGCCGAGTGCGTCATACCGGAGCAACCGATGGTTTCGACCAACGCTTCCTCCACAACACCTTCTTTAATGTTCAGCGAGATTTTGCAGGTGCCCTGCTGCGGAGCGCACCAGCCCACACCGTGAGAGAAACCGGAAATATCCGCGATCTGGGTGGCTTTCACCCATTTGCCCTCTTCCGGAATGGGGGCGGGGCCGTGGTGAGGGCCCTTCTTCACGATGCACATCTGTTCCACTTCATGGGAATAATTCATACAAGGGAATCTCCTTTCGATTTGAAATCCGACGTTTACACACGTCAACAGATATATTATATACAGTTTTTTCCGTTTGCGCAAGAGCAAACGGCCGGTTTTTTCATTATTTTTGCCACTTTGTCGGGTGTGACTTGAAAAAGGAATGAAAAGATGATAAAATTAGAGAAAATCCCTTGTGAAGTGGTGGAATGTATGAGCAAACAACTGTTGATGGGCAACGAAGCGATCGCCTTCGGTGCGATCCGTGCCGGTGTCGGCGTGGTGACGGGGTATCCCGGCACTCCTTCGACCGAGGTATTGGAAACGATTGCCAAACATAACAATAACGGCCGCATCTACGTGGAGTGGTCGGTGAATGAGAAATCTGCCATGGAGGTGGCGGCCGGTGCGGCGTATGCCGGACAGCGCACGCTGGTGACTATGAAACAGGTGGGGCTGAACGTGGCGTCCGATCCGTTGATGTCGCTTGCCTACGTGGGCGTGAAAGGCGGCATGGTGGTGTTCGTGGCGGACGATCCGGGCCCCATCTCCTCCCAGACCGAGCAGGATACGCGCACCTTTGCGGCATTTTCCAAATTGCCGATTTTCGATCCCACCTCGCCGGAAGAGGCGTACACCATGATGGGGGATGCATTTGAACTGTCGGAGAAACTCGGCACACCCGTGCTGTTCCGCGCCACCACCCGTATTTGCCACGCCTGCGCCACGGTGGAGGTGGACGACACGGTGCACCCCGTCACTCCCGAAGGGTTTGTGAAGGATTCCCGTTGGGTCATTTTTCCGCGGTTGTCCTATGCGGCGCACAAGCGCATTGAAGCACGCAACGCGGAATTGTCGGACACGCTGTCACACTATGCGGCGAATGTCGTGTGCGGACAAGGCACGCGCGGCATTGCGGCAGGCGGCGTCGCCTGGGGCTATCTGAACGAGCAAGCAGGGCTTGCAAACGAAGCCAAACTGTTGAAGGTGGCGACACCGCATCCCTTCCCCGAGCAACTGGCGCTCGACTTCTTGGATGGACTCACCGAGGTGTTGGTGCTGGAAGAACTCGATCCCGTGATCGAGCGTGCGCTGATTCAGGTGTGCGGCAAGCACGGACTCGCGGTGACCATCCACGGCAAACTGGACGGCACCACCCCCACGGCAGGGGAGTTGTCGGCAGAATCCGCTGCCGCCCTCGCCGCCGCCTTCTTGGGGCGCGACCTGCCCGAACAAGCGGCACTCACCTTGCCGCCGTTGCCGGTGCGCCCTCCCGTTTTGTGTGCCGGCTGTCCGCACCGCGCCTCCTTTTATGCTGTGAAGCAGGCGGCAAAACAAATGAAGAAAGACGCCGTGTTCTGCGGCGATATCGGCTGTTACACCCTCGGCAATGCGATGCCGCTCGATATGACCGACACCTGCTTGTGCATGGGTGCCGGCATCACGGTGGCACAGGGGATCAAACGGGTGGAACCCGAACGGTTGTGTTTCTCCTTCACGGGGGATTCCACCTTCTTCCACACGGGGATTCCCGGTATTGTGAACGCGGTGTATAACAACACCCCGATGGTGGCGGTGATTCTGGACAACTCCTCCACCGCCATGACGGGACATCAGCCCAACCCCTCCACCGGCAAAACGGTGACGGGCGAGGTGGCCGAGGTCATTTCCATCGAAGGGGTATTGAAGGCTTTGGGGGTGTCCACCGTGCTTACGGCCAACCCCTTTGATTTGACGTCGGCTATTGACACGGTGAAGCAGGCATCTGCCGCAGCAGAATCGGCGAAGTCGGAGGCCAAGCGGTCTTAGGAAGACAAGACTCACTGACAACTCCTTGGCTCACAGAACGACATGGCT
>JAZNTC010000107.1:0-2312 GCA_045591605.1 Acutalibacteraceae bacterium
GATGTTTTTTGTGCAAAAGAAAAGCATACGCCCTTACGGGCGGATGGAGGTGGATAAATAGGGCGCCATGTGATTTTCGGGGTACAGTCCAACTTCCTTGGGGTGAGCATTTTTTATTTGTTCTCTTTTCGGCATTCGCGCGGAGTGCAACCAAAGCATTCCTTGAAACGGCGCAAAAAGTTCGCGTAATCGTGAAATCCGGTGGCTTCTGCCGTGTTGCGCACCGAAAGCTGCCTTTCGGCGCCGCGGTTGATGTCGAACCGGAAACGGTACGAAGAAACAACTGTTTTCATGCCCTATTCCTGTGGCAATTATTTTGCCAGTACGTTACGCAGGAACTGCACCGAGGACACGATGTCGGCCACGGGATCGTCGCCCACTTCGCGTTCGATGGTGAGGAAACCCTTGTAACCGATCTCTTCCAATGCCTTGGTCCACGCCACGAAATCCACGTGACCGTGACCCAACGCCTTTTCTTCAAAGGCTACACCCCACTGGTCGCGCTCATCTTCGGGGCGAATGCCATAGATGACTTCGGGATCTTTATCCAGCAGTTTCACACCGTCTTTGGCGTGGGTGTGCACAATGTAATCCTTCAGCACGTACACCGCTTTGGCCGGATCATCGCCCACCACCATCACGAGGTTGGCAGGGTCAAAGTTGACACCCACGCCGCGCGAATTCAGGCTATCCAAAAAACCTTTCAGCACGGCGGCCGGTTCGGGACCGGTCTCCACCGCAAAGTGACCGCCCACCGAGTCGGCATACCTCGCGAGTTCGCGGCACGCCGCCTGCATAATGGCGTAACGGGGATGATTCGGATCGCTCGGCACCACACCGATATGGGTGGTCACCACGTCGGATTCATACATACGGGTGAAATCCATCACGCGCTTGGAACGCTCGATGAGCGAGGGGTTGTGTTCCGACTGACCGAACCCGTGACCGAAGTCACCGCACACCGCCGACACCTTAAGCCCGTTGGATTTGATGATGTCCAAACGCTCACGCACGATTTCGGGGGTGTACTCTTCGGGGTTGTTCAGCCACACCTGCAAACCCTGCACGCCCAGCGAAGCGGCCTTTTCCACCGCCTCACGGAAGGGCAGACGGAAGGAATCCAAAATGATGCCGATAGGGAATTGATACATAACAAAAACTCCTTGTTGTTTTGGTCTGTCAATGGTATTGTAACGTTTTTTGCACGTTTTGTAAATGGGTTAACTCAAACTTTATTATGGGTTTCACGCCACGCACGGGGCGAGGTGCCGTATCGCTTGCGAATCGCTTTGCTGAAGGAATAGACCGATGCGCAATTTACGCATATCCACCCCTCCTTTTGTGTTCAGTATACCACGCACAATTTTGTTCGCGCAAGAGAGAATGTTGGAAAGAAAGAGGTAAAATTCTGCGGTGTAATACGGACTGTACTTCTTCATTTCAAATTCCCCCTGCTCCCTTGGCTGCTTTTATTGTAGCACGCCGACAGCCATAGCACAAGAAGAAAAACAACGCCCCGCTCGTACAGAGCGGGGCGTTGTCGGACGTAACAAATTATGACAATGCCAAATAGATAATGCCGTATGCGCCGGTGGCATCAATATCAAAGCTGTAGGTGGACTTTGTGTATTCTTCATACGTTAAATGGAATCTTAACACTCCGCCTTGCGTCAACAGATTCAGCATCTCCTCCTCGTATTGACTCCTGAGATGAAGTTTGGTGTCGTTGTGCGCCATCGACCCCGTGAACTTATGCTTTTTACCGTTCTGATCCAATACGGAAATGTCATAAACGTTACCGGTGGAAAACATACCGTTAACCACCATATCCCCATACTCGTACAAAATAATATCGATTCCCGAAGCCGACACCTGCATATACGCGGTCAGCTTGGAGTTTGTTGTGGCGCTGTTGCTGAACGTACCGGTTACCCGTGTGTACGCGAATTTTTCGCCGGTTGGCTGATCAAATTCGTCAACATACTCGTCGATTTCCCACGTGGTAAGATTTTCATGGCATCTTTTACAGAGGACGGGGCCTTCGGTGTGGCCGAGCGCTTTGCCCTCGGTCTCGCCGCACAACGAGCACGTTTTCGGCTCGGTACAAGTGGCTTCTGCCCACTTGTGCGCACAACCGTCTTCTTCCGGGGCTTTTGAATCCGAACAGCCCACACAACAGATCACCAATAACGCAACAATCAAAAGAATAGATCCTACTTTTTTCATAACGAGCCCTCCGTTTTATACCTGCGGCTGTTCCATCGCGCGGAACGCTGCTTGATTTTCCATGACATAGCCGCGAACACCGATGA
>JAZNTC010000108.1:0-4362 GCA_045591605.1 Acutalibacteraceae bacterium
GGTGATGGGATCACCGTGATGCCTGCGGCTAAAAAACAGATCGAACAACTGGAAGCGCATGGGTTTGGTAAAGTACCCGTATGTATTGCCAAAACGCAGTACAGTTTCTCGGATGACCCGACCAAACTCGGTGCACCCGAAGGCTTCACCGTGACGGTGAAGAACGTGAAAGTGTCGGCGGGTGCCGGTTTTGTGGTGGTGCTGACAGGCGACATTCTCACCATGCCCGGTTTGCCCAAAGTCCCGGCGGCGGAACGCATCGACGTGGATGAAAACGGCCGTATCAGCGGTTTGTTCTGATGGAATTACGAGTGGAAAACGGACGCCCCTCCCACGTGGAGGGGCGTTCACCCCGTGAAATACGGGTGTACGACCATTTGGATGCCATCGGTATTCGCTACCGTCGGGTGGATCATCCGCCCGTGCACACCATGGAGGATTGTGAAGCCGCGGATGCGGTGTTGGGAGCAACTCTCTGCAAAAATCTGGTGTTGTGCAATCGGCAGGAAACGGCGTTTTATCTGTTGCTGATGCCGTCGAATAAACCCTTCAAAACAAAGGATCTCTCGGCGCAGATCGGCTCGGCACGGCTCTCCTTTGCTTCGGCCGAGCGGATGGAGGAATTGCTTTCGGTAACCCCCGGCTGTGCCAGTGTGATGGGGCTGTTGCAGGATACAGGGGGGGCGGTGCACTTGCTCATTGACCGCGACCTATGCGACGTGGCGGAGTTTGGCTGTCACCCGTGTGTCAACACCGCGTCCATCGCGTTTTCCACGGCGGATCTGTTCGAAACGTTGCTGCCGTCCTTGCACCACGAACCAACGTTTGTGACGTTATAAAAAAAGCACCCACCGCAAACGGGGCGCACACATAGGGATTATTCGCCTAAAACAAGGACTTTTTGCCACATAATGCGTCAACATGCCACGGTAACGCTTCAGCGTTACCGTGGCATGTTTCCTTTTCTTCCATCAAAAAATCTCTTGTTTTAAGGGCTTCGCCGTTTTGCAGCCAAACGACTTGTTCTGCCCTCGAAGTTGACAAACCGCCGTAATACTCCATGTCTTACAAGGGTTGGCAACGATGAGGCAGGGTAAATCGTGGCGAAAAACCAATTCCTAATTATACGAAAAAGGGAGTGAAATTTCTTTGCTATATGTGACACAAACGTTCACTTATGTGATATTTTCAAATTTATCCAACAAAAACGAGAGGACGGCTTTTTCGCCGCGCCAAAGCAGACGCAACGCTTCGCCGCTTGCAGGAAGCGGCAAAGAAACCGATTTTGGCGGCGTGAGGGCATAGGGAGGGGTGCTGTCCTCAAATGTGACACGGCGCGTATTGGTATCCGCCAGCAGGAAACCGCCCCCCAACAAAGCGGTGACCAAGGTGAGGATAAAGGTGCAAACAAAGATTTTAAAACGGCGCATGATTCAACTCCACATCTCCACCAGCGTTTCGCCCAGCAAACGGGCGGAACGGGTGGCTTCTTGCAAGGTGTTTCCCTCGCTGCCCACCTCGATCAACAGCGATCCGTGCGAAACGTACTGGTTATACCGCGCCCCCGTGAGGGAGAGCGGACGGCAAAGCGAAGGGTGGCGAGCGGTGAGTGCTTCTTGTAATTTGGCGGCAAAGGAGAGGTTCTGCTTCCATTCGGGGTGGGGCAATTCCGCAGTGGACAGCACACCGCACACCAGCATAAGCTGTGCCGCTTTTTCGCCGTCCACCGTCACGGTGGGTTTTAACATGTCGCGGTCATTCACCATCAATCCGTCGCGGTGAATGTCCAATGTCACCTTGATGCTCGGGTATTGCTCCAGCATTTCCTCCATTGTGACCACCGAGCGTTCATACGCACCGCGATAATGCGGATAGTCGTAGATGGTGGTGTCGTGAATGACGGCGATACCGGCCGCCACCAGCACGGCTTCCAGGGCATCGCCCACTGCCACCACCGTGTCGGGGTAGGTATCGTCGCGGCGCACGTCCCCTTGGTTGTAGTATCCGGCATCATACGGCATATATCCTTCGGTGGTGTGGGTGTGATAAATGAGCACTTGCGGCTCGTCCGACCCTATCTCAATAGTGAAGGGCAGTGCCGCCGCCAAGGATTCGGCAATATCCACCGCCACACCGCTTTTGTTTTTCACGGCAATGCCTGCCACCGTTTCGCCGCCGCCCACCGTTTGTTCCACCACCTTACCGCCACTGCCGTTTTCGGGCGGCGGTGTCACTACGGGGGCGACGTTCGGCACGGTGGGTTCGGTCAGCGGTTGTTGTTCCGCACCGCCGGGCAGGGTGTCGGGCAGAGTGGTGTGGTTTCCTGCGGCGTGGGCGGTGGGACGGGTCAGGTTGGCAGACAGGCGTTCGGCGGTGTTTTCCGCCTGTTGCAGGGAAACCGAAGCAATCGCCAACGCGCGCCCGATATGTGCCCACAGCGTGTCGGGCAGGCGCGATGCCCCAAACAGCAGGGCACACGCCGTCAGCAGCGCGGTGCCGCCACGAACGATATCTTGTCTTTTCATAGTCTACACCCCCATCATCACAGTGTATGCGTGGGGGACGGGCGGTATTACACCGCGGCAGACACGAGTTCCACGGGGTCGTAGTGCGGTTGCAATGCCCCGTTGATGGCAAGGGCGATCAGCCGTGCGGCACGGCGCACCGTGAGATCGATCTCACGTGGTGTGACGATCATGGTGGCGGCATCGCGCGACACGTCACCGCCGCCCAGTTCACGCACTACGGTGGCGGCATCCACCACCGTGGGCACACCCACCCCGATCACGGGCACACCCAACTCCTCGCGTGAAAGCGCGCGCCGAGCGTTGCCCACCCCCGATCCCGGTGCGATGCCGCTGTCGCACAGTTGCACCGTGCGCCCCAAACGGGCGAGCGCACGTGCGGCCAGCGCATCCACCGCAATCACGGCGGCAGGGGAGACAGCGCGGCACACGCTGTGCACCAGTTCGGCACTTTCCACCCCCGTTTTGCCCAACACGTCGGCGTGGATCACCGCCACCGACCGCAGATCCGAAAGCCCCATGCTGCGTGCCCATTCCCCACGGATGTGGCGTGTGGCAAGCACCATATCCGCCACCTGCGGACCCAACGCATCGGGAGTGACGGCGGTGTTGCCCAACCCCACCACCAACACCATTCCCTCGGGGGGCAGGAGCGCTTTCAGTTCGTTTGCCACGCAGGCGGCGTGAGCGGTCAGATGGCGCTCGTCGTCGCTCAACGTGGGGAGTTCCACCGTCACGTAACGTCCGGCAGGCTTGCCCAACGTGGCGGCGGCGGTGGCCTCCACCACCGCACGGGTCACGGTGAGTTCGCCCATTTGCGCGGTGTGGGCGGTGACGCCGCCGGATTGTGGCTCGTCCGCGGTCATTTCCAGCAAAAGATCGGTACGACCAAACATAAAAAACCCCCTTTTTTTCAGTGTTTCCGAAAAAAGTTTGCGTATTCTCGAAAAAAAGAGTTGCATTTTGAAAAGTTTAGTGGTATGATAACTGGTGCATGACCGGAATTTTCGCTTTATTGCCATCCGGCAATTCATCCACAAGGAGGTGTGAGCATGCCGAACATTAAGTCTGCTAAGAAGCGCGTTAAGGTGATCGCGACCAAGACGGCCATCAACAAGGCCAACCGCTCCGCGCTGAAGACGACGGTTAAGAAAGCTAACGTGGCGATCGAAACCAACGCTGACAACAAGAATGAAGCGGTCCGCGCGGCGATCAAAAAGATCGACCAGGCGGTTGCCAAGGGCCTTCTGCACAAGAACACCGCGGCGCGCAAAAAGTCCGCTCTCGCCAAAAAAGCCAACGCGTAAGTTCGCTATACGGCAACCCCTTCGTGAAAACGAAGGGGTTTTGGTTTTTCAAAGGTATATTTCTCTGCTATCGACACACACTACCCAAAAATGTAAAGGGGTATGTGCGATGGATTGGTGGATGGTTGTCAAGGCGTTTGCGGTGGGTGGCGGCTTGTGTGTGATCGGGCAGGTACTGATCGATCTCACCGCGCTCACACCGGCGCGCATTCTGGTGGGATACGTGACGGCAGGGGTGTTGCTCACCGCTCTCGGGGTGTATGAGCCGCTTTTGCAGTTCGCCGGGGCAGGGGCATCGGTGCCGCTCACGGGGTTCGGTTATTCCCTCGCCACGGGGGTGAAAGAGGCAATCGCCAAAGACGGCGCCATCGGCATTTTAACAGGCGGTCTCACCGCCACCGCAGGCGGCATTGCGGCGGCGCTGGTGTTTTCCCTTGTGGCGGCACTCTTCAGCCGATCCAAAGATAAATCGTAAACGAAACCACCCACCATAGGGGAGTTGTGGATGGGGATTTGAACGGATAATGTAG
>JAZNTC010000109.1:0-3069 GCA_045591605.1 Acutalibacteraceae bacterium
CAGAACGACATGGCTACGATCCGACTTGGTGTTATCGGTTCGGCTGTTGCCGCCGGTGTGTTGCTCTCCTTGTTTAGTTAAAACAGAAAAAAACAGAGCGGGAAACCGCTCTGTTTTTTGTGAAAGGAACGCATTATGAGCGAGTTTATAACCTTACGCCGTCGTTTGATGGAAACGATGTTTTCGCGCATGAACAGCGAACAGCGCCGTGCGGTATTTCATGTGAACGGACCGCTGTTGATTTTGGCAGGTGCCGGATCGGGAAAAACCACGGTGCTGGTCAACCGTGTGGCAAATCTCATCCGTTTTGGGGATGCATACGCATCGGAACAACAGCCGTTTTCGCTCACAGCCGAGGATATGGCGCGGTTACGTGCGGCGGTGGACGGCACAAAAGAAGCGGACGAATCGCTGTACCGTCTGTGCGCGGTGGATCCTTGTCCTGCGTGGAAGATATTGGCGATCACTTTCACCAACAAAGCGGCAGGCGAACTGAAAGAGCGTTTGTCCCGTATGTTGGGCGCTGTCGGGAACGAGGTGTGGGCAAGTACGTTTCACTCGTTCTGTGCGCGTGTGTTGCGACAAGATGGGGCATTGCTCGGGTATTCTTCGCATTTTACGATTTATGACACGGACGATAGCCGTCGCTTGATGAAAGAGTGCATGAAATCCTTGCACATCGATGAAAAGATGTTGGGGCACAAAGTGATCTTGAATGAGATCAGCCGCGCCAAAGACAGTTTGCGCTCACCGCAGCAGTACGCGGCAGAAGTCGGTGCGGATTTCCGCTTGCAAACGGTTGCCAAATGCTACACCATGTATCAGCGCCGCCTATTGGAAGCGGATGCGATGGATTTCGACGATCTTTTGTTCAAAACGGTGGAGTTGTTGCAGACCAATGCCGAGGTGTGTGAGCGTTGGCAACAGCGTTTTCGGTATATCATGGTGGACGAATATCAAGACACCAGTTATGCACAGTATTGCCTTGTCAGCCTGCTTGCCGAAAAAAATCGCAATTTGTGCGTGGTGGGCGACGATGACCAGAGTATCTATAAATTCCGTGGTGCCACCATCGAAAACATACTGAATTTTGAAGAGTATTTCAAAGGGTGTACCACCATTCGGTTGGAACAAAATTACCGTTCGACCGTCACGGTGTTGGATGCGGCCAATGCGGTGATTTCCTTAAACCGCAGTCGCAAAGGCAAGACATTGTGGACCGAAAATCCGCAAGGCGAGAAGATCCATCTGGAAGTGGTGGAGAACGAAGATGAAGAAGCACGTTTTGTGGCGGATACGGTGCTGAATAACGTGGCAAAAGGGCGCAAATACAGCGACCATGCGGTGTTGTACCGTGCCAACGCACAATCCAACGCGATTGAACGTGCGTTGGTGAAAAGTGGTATTCCATACCGCATTTTCGGCGGTCATCGTTTCTTTGACACCAAAGAAGTGCGCGATGCCGTGGCGTATTTGCGCGTGATTAACAATCCCGACGACAGCGTGAGTTTGCGGCGAATCATCAACGAACCGAAACGCGGTATCGGCGACACCACGCTGGATACCGCGGCATCCATTGCCGAAGAGCAGGGGATCAGTCTGTACCGCGTGTTGCAAGAAGCGGAAAACTATGCCGCACTGGGACGTGCCGCTTCACGTATTCGTCCGTTTGTGGATATGATGGATACCCTGCGTGACACGCTGGAAGAAGGGGAGATGGCATTACATCTCTTTTATCAGGCGGTGCTCGAAAAAACGGGCTATCGCGCCATGTGGGAAATGGCAGGCGAAAGCGAAGCCGCGCGCGTGGAAAACCTGAAGGAATTGGAGTCTTCCATTTTGGAATATGAAAAGTCCAACGGGGAAGAGGGAACACTTTCCGGATTTTTGGAAGAAGCCGCGTTGATGACCGATGTGGATAATTACGATGCCAATGCCGACACCGTGGTGTTGATGACCATGCACGCGGCAAAAGGTCTCGAATTCCCCGTTGTGTTTTTGCCGGGGTTCGAGGACGGTGTGTTTCCGGGGAACGCTTCGCTGTTTAACGAAGAGGAAATGGAAGAAGAACGCCGCTTGTGCTACGTTGCGATTACGCGCACCGAAGAGAAACTCTACATTTCGCGTGCGCGCAGCCGTATGCTGTACGGCTCTACCAACCGTAACCGCGAATCGCGTTTTTTAATGGCTATTCCCGGTCATTTGGTGGAAGAGCACGAGAATATGCCGTCCTTCAACTTTGCCCCCAAACGGTCAAATGCGTGGAATACACAAACTACCACGGTGTCTTACCGAACGGATACCGTGTCGAAACCTTCCTTTAACACATTGACCACAGCGTACACCAAGGTGGGCGCAACATCCAAAGCAACAAACAACACCCCCAAAGAGAACTGGGTTGTGGGCGATGCCGTGCGGCACAAGACATTTGGCGACGGTGTGATCGAAGCCGCATCGGCCATGGGAAACGACACCTTACTCACGGTGAAATTCCAAAACGTTGGTGTTAAGAAGATTATGGCGAATTTCGCCAAATTGGAACGCATATAAAATAGGAACCGAACAAATCCCTCTGCATACGATGGAATGAAGCATGGCGCACAACGCCGCTTTAATCCATTATTCAGGGGGATTTGCTATGTCCGATAGGAACTATCACCGCGAAAACACAAACTGTAAAGAAGCGGTTTGCGTGGACGCGGGGCGTGTGTACGATTCCTGCGCCGACAAGGATTGTGCCGAAAACATGCAGGTGTATTTTACCGATCGCGACCGTATGCTGATCGATCACGCATCCAGTATCCGTGTCAAAGGTGCAGAGGTACTTACCACTTGCATTGACGTGGAGGCGTTGCCGTTCAATCGCGGATACTATTCGTGCGATCTGACATTTTACTTTAAGATCACCGTGGAGGTATATTCCGGTCACGGTGTGCCGAGCAGTACGGTGTGCGGGATTGCGATGTTCAGCAAGAAGGTAATCTTGTACGGCGGCGAAGGCGGCGTAAAGGTGTTTCGCAGTGAATTTTGTCCCGAAGCACACGACCGTCAGGAAATGCCCACGCGCAA
>JAZNTC010000110.1:0-3573 GCA_045591605.1 Acutalibacteraceae bacterium
ATCCCGTGGATGAATACGACCTCGCCGGCTACTGCACCGGTGTGGTGGATAAAGCGAAGATTATCAACAACAAGACCATGGCGGCAGGCGACGTGGTGATCGCCCTGCCTTCGAGCGGTGTGCACTCCAACGGCTTCTCGCTGGTGCGCAAGGTGTTCGATGTGGAGAAAAAGGAAATCACCACCCCCCTGGCGGAACTGGGCGGTCGCTCCATCGGCGAAACGCTGCTCACCCCCACGAAGATCTATGTGAAACCCGTGTTGGCGCTGTTGGATGCGATGCCGGTGAAGGGCATCTCCCACATCACGGGCGGCGGTTTTTATGAGAACATTCCGCGCAGCATTCCCGACGGGTTGGGTGCGCGCATCGAAAAGAGTGCCGTGCGCATTCTGCCCATCTTTGATCTGCTGGCAAAAACGGGCGGCATCAGCGAGCGCGACATGTTCAACACCTTCAACATGGGTGTCGGCATGAGCATCACGGTGGCGGCCGAAAACGCGGACCGTGCGCTGTCCATCCTGCGTGAGCAGGGCGAGGATGCCTACATCATCGGCGAGATCGTGAAGTCGGACGACAAGGTGATCTTATGACAAAGATCGCGGTATTGGTTTCGGGTGGCGGCACCAACCTGCAAGCGTTGATCAATGCCGAAAAAAGCGGTGTGTTACAAAGCGGACACATCGCACTTGTCATTTCCAACAAAGCGGATGCCTATGCGCTCACCCGTGCACAAAACGCCGGCATTAAAACGGCGGTGGTGCTGAAAAAAGAATGCGGCTCGCACGAAGCGTTTGAGCAAAGGATCCGTGATCTGCTCGATTCCCACGGTATTGATCTGATCGTGCTGGCGGGCTTTATGGTGATTTTGAGCGAGGCGTTCACCGCGGCGTATCCGCGCCGCATCATCAACGTGCATCCCTCGCTGATTCCGTCGTTTTGCGGCGAAGGGTTTTACGGTTTGCATGTGCACGAAGCCGCCCTTGCCTATGGCGTGAAGGTGACGGGTGCCACGGTGCATTTCGTGAACGAGATTCCCGACGGCGGCGAGATCATTATGCAAAAAGCGGTCGCCATCCGTGAAAACGATACCCCCGAGACCCTGCAAAAGCGCGTGATGCGGCAAGCGGAGTGGAAGATTCTTCCTGCCGCGGTTGAAAAAGTATCGAAGGAGTATGTGAAATGAACATTTATGAAATCCCTGCCATTGCGGATCGCGTTCGCGGCAATTCCTATGTCGGTCGCGGCATCGTTATCGGCAAAACTGCCGACGGCAAAAAAGCCTGCTGTGCCTATTTCATCATGGGGCGCAGTGCCAACAGCCGCAACCGTGTGTTCACCGTGCGTGACAACGCGGTGTTCACCGAACCGTTTGATGCGTCCAAGGTGGAAGATCCGAGCCTGATCATCTATGCGGCGATCCGTGAGCACGAGAATAAGTTGATCGTCACCAACGGCGATCAGACCGACACGATTTATAACGGACTGAAAGCAGGGGACACCTTTGCCGGTGCGCTCACCACCCGTGAGTTCGAACCCGATGCCCCGAATTTCACTCCCCGTATCAGCGGTATGCTGACCTTCGCGGATGGGGATTTCACCTACGATATGAGCATTTTGAAGAGCGCGGATGCCGAAGGTACGGCGTGCAACCGCTACACCTTCAGTTATCCGTCGCTGGCAGGGCTGGGCCATTTCATCCACACCTACGTGTGCGACGGCAATCCCATTCCCACCTTCCAGGGCGAGCCGGAACGCGTGGCGATCCCGAACGACATTGATGCGTTCACCGCCGACTTGTGGGATGCGCTGGATGCGGACAACAAGATCTCGCTCTTCGTGCGGTACACCGATCTCGCCACCGGCGAAACCGACGACCGTCTGATCAATAAGAACAAGTAAGGGAGTAAACGGTGATGAAAGAGTTTGAATTGAAATACGGGTGTAACCCGAACCAAAAACCGGCGAAGATCTTTATGCAGGGCGGCGAGGATCTGCCGATCACCATTCTGTGCGGTCGTCCCGGCTTCATCAACTTCCTCGATGCGTTCAACAGTTGGCAGTTGGTGAAGGAGTTGAAGGAAGCGCTGGGTCTGCCGGCGGTGACCTCTTTCAAACACGTCAGCCCCACCTCCGCGGCGGTGGGCATTCCGCTGTCCGACACCCTGAAAAAAGCCTGCTTTGTGGATGACATTGAAGGCTTGGACGATTCGCCGCTGGCGTGTGCCTATGCCCGTGCGCGCGGCACCGACCGTATGTGCTCGTTCGGTGACTGGGTTGCGCTGTCGGACGTGTGCGACGTCACCACCGCGAAAATGATCAAGCGCGAAGTGTCCGACGGCATTATCGCCCCGGGTTACGAGCCGGAAGCCTTGGAGATTCTGAAATCCAAGCGAAACGGCAACTACAACATCGTGCAGATCGACCCCAACTACGTCCCCGAAGCGATCGAACACAAGCAGGTGTTTGGTATCACCTTCGAGCAGGGGCGCAACAACTTTGAGATCAACCGTGAGTTGCTGCAAAACATCGTGACCGCGAACAAGGATCTGCCCGAAACGGCGGTGCGCGATCTGATCGTGGCGCTCATCACCTTGAAATACACCCAGTCCAACTCGGTGTGCTATGCAGTGGACGGCCAGGCGATCGGCGTGGGTGCCGGTCAGCAGTCCCGTATTCACTGCACCCGACTGGCCGGCACGAAAGCAGACACCTGGTTCTTGCGCCAGCACGAAAAGGTGCTCAACCTGCCGTTCAAAGACACCCTTGGTCGTCCCGACCGCGACAACGTGATCGACGGTTACATCAATAAGAACGAAGAGGACGTGTGTGCCGACGGCAACTGGCAAAAATACTTCACCGAACAACCCGCGCCGCTCACCGCCGAAGAAGCGCGCGCCTTTTTGGACAGCCGCGACGGCGTGGCACTCGGCTCGGATGCGTTCTTCCCGTTCAGCGACAACATTGAGCGTGCGTTCCGCAGCGGTGTGAAATACATTGCCGAGCCGGGCGGCTCTATCCGCGACGATGCGGTGATCGAATGTGCCGATAAATACGGTATGACCGTGGCATTTACCGGTATGCGTCTGTTCCACCATTGATCGAAAGGAAACGAGACATGAAGGTTTTAGTAGTGGGCGGCGGTGGCCGCGAACATGCCATTATTAAAAAGTTGCGCGAGAACAAAGGCATCGAAACGATCTATGCTCTGCCGGGTAACGGCGGCATGGCGGAGGATGCCGTGTGTGTGGGCGGCGATGCCAAAGACATCGCGGCGGTAACGGCATTTGCCGTTTCCCACGCGATCGACTACGCGGTTGTGGCACCCGACGATCCGTTGGTGCTGGGCGCGGTGGATGCATTGAGTGAAAAAGGCATTCCTTGTTTCGGTCCCACCGCGGCAGCCGCCATTATTGAGGGCAGTAAAGTGATCTCCAAAAATCTCATGAAGAAATACGGCATTCCCACCGCGCAGTATGAGGTGTTTGAGGATATGGAAGCGGCGCTTTCGTATCTGGACAGCGCGCCCATTCCCACCGTGATCAAAGCGGACGGTTTGGCATTGGGCAAGGGTGT
>JAZNTC010000111.1:0-2665 GCA_045591605.1 Acutalibacteraceae bacterium
CCCTGCCATCGCATCGGTCACAAAGCCTTTGACACCCTTGGTGCCGTCGGCGGTTGCCACCAGCACGGTCGCACCGAGCGCTTTGAACTCCTCTTCATAAAACACCTCGGATGCGGTGTTGAAACCGAGAATGACGGTGACCTTTTTGCCCTCGGCGATCAGTTTCTTCGCCAAGTTGTACAGCGGAGGCACACCGACACCGCCGCCGAGCAACAGCGGACGGTCGCCCGAAAGGGTGAGGTCGTAGCCGTTGCCGAGCCCTGTCAGCACGTCCAGTTCTTCGCCCACCTGCATGGTGCGCATTTGTTCCGTGCCGCGCCCGACCACCTTGTACACCAAGGTGAGCACGTCCCCTTCCACGTCGCACACCGAAATGGGGCGGCGCAGATATTTCCCCGCCAGTTTCACGTTGACGAACTGACCCGAGGCGGTGATGGCGGAGGTGTCGCCCTGAAGACGCATACGCAACACCGTTTCGGTGAGAGGGGTGTTTTCAATAATGGTGAAAATACTCTGTTTCATAACGCCCTCTTACGCATCAATCGTGGAAATGGTGAGGGTGGTTTCCTCCAACACGTCCAGCAACACGCGCACCGTATCCAGGGCGGTGAAGATGGTGACATTGTTATCGGTGGCAAGGCGGCGAATTTCATAGCCGTCGCTTGCCTGACCTGCCGAGCCGATGTCACGGGTGTTGATCACATAGGCGATGTGACCCTGACGGATCGCCTCGGGGATCTCTTCACTGCCGTCCCCGATCTTTTGAAGCATGTGGGTGCGGATACCGTTCTTTTTGAGGAAGTCCGCCGTGCCCTTGGTCGCCTGAATGCTGAAACCGAGGTTATAGAAACGGCGAATCAGCGGCAACGCTTCTTCCTTGTCTTTATCCGCAATGGTGGCGAACACCGTGCCGTAGTTCTGCACACGCATACCTGAAGCCTGCAACGCTTTGTACAGCGCGCGGTTTAACTTGTCGTCGTAACCGATGGCTTCGCCGGTGGACTTCATTTCGGGCGACAGATACGCATCCAAACCGCGGATCTTGCTGAAAGAGAAGACCGGCACCTTCACGTACCAACGCTCTTTCTCCTTGGGATAGATCTCAAAGATGCCCTGTTCTTTCAAACTCCTGCCGAGGATGACTTCGGTGGCGATGTCCGCCAAACTGTAACCCGTCGACTTCGAAAGGAAGGGAACGGTACGGGAGGAACGGGGGTTGACTTCGATGATATACACATCGTCCTTTTCGTCCACGATGAACTGGATGTTGTAAAGACCCACGATGCCGATGCCGAGACCCAACTGGATGGCATAGCGCAGAATGGTGCCCTTCACCTTATCCGAAATGCTGAACGCCGGATACACGCTGATCGAGTCGCCCGAGTGGATACCGGTGCGTTCCACCAGTTCCATAATGCCCGGCACAAACACGTCACGACCGTCGCAGATGGCGTCGATCTCCACTTCCTTGCCCTGGATGTATTTATCCACCAGCACAGGCTTGTCCTCGTCGATCTCCACCGCCGTTTTCAGATAGTGGCGCAACTGTTCTTCGTTTGCCACGATCTGCATGGCGCGACCGCCCAACACAAAACTCGGGCGCACAAGCACAGGATAGCGAATTGTCTTTGCCGCTTCAATGCCGTCTTCGATCTTGGTGACCGCACGACCTTGCGGTTGCGGAATGTTGAGCGATTCCAGCACCTTTTCAAAACTATCACGGTTTTCCGCACGTTCGATCGCCGCACAATCCGTGCCGATGATCTTCACACCGCGATCGGTCAGCGGCTGTGCCAAGTTGATGGCGGTCTGACCGCCGAGTGAAGCGATGACCCCTTCCGGCTTTTCGAATTCCAGAATATTCATCACATCTTCGGTGGTGAGCGGTTCGAAATACAGTTTATCCGCCGTGGTGTAGTCGGTGGACACGGTTTCGGGGTTGTTATTGATAATGATGGCTTCGTAACCCGACTTTTTGATAGTGGTCACGGCATGGACGGTGGAATAGTCGAATTCCACGCCCTGTCCGATACGGATCGGGCCGGCGCCGAGCACGACGATCTTTTTCTTGTCGGTCAGGCGCGACGCGTTTTCGTCGGTATAGGACGAGTAGAAGTACGGGATGTAGGCATTGGTGTGGCAGGTATCCACCATCTTGTAGACGGGGAAGAAATTCTTTTCCTTGCGCAGGTTGAAGATCTCGATTTCCGCCACATTCCACAGTTTGCCGATGAAGCGATCGCTGAATCCCATCTTCTTCGCTTCGCACAGGGTGTTCCAATCGCCCTTGTTAGCCGCCAGTTTCTCCTCCATCTTCACGATACGCAGGAAGGATTCGAGGAAGTAAGGGGTGATCTTGGTGAGATCGTGGAGTTTCTCCACCGTCACGCCGCGGCGCAACAGTTCGGTCACCGCAAACATGGTGTCGTCCTTGAACTCTTTGATATAATCGAACAACTGCTCGTCGGTCATCGGATCGAACTTCGGCAGATGGAAGTGATACGCACCGATCTCGAGCGAACGCACCGATTTGAGCAAGCATTCCTCCAAGTTGGAGCCGATGCCCATCACTTCGCCCGTTGCCTTCATCTGGGTGCCCAGCGTGTTCGGCGCACTGGCAAATTTATCGAACGGGAAACGCGGCAACTTCGCCACGACGTAATCG
>JAZNTC010000112.1:0-3634 GCA_045591605.1 Acutalibacteraceae bacterium
TGCTGGCCATCCGCGAAGATCTGGACGTGCCGGTGAAATTCATCGGTGTGGGTGAAGGGGTGGACGATCTGCAACCCTTCGATCCCGACGACTTTACGAAAGGACTTTTTGAAGCGGAATGAAATTCGTAATTGCTACACATAATGTCCATAAACTGGACGAATTGCGCCGCATTTTGGCACCGCTCGGTGTGGAGGCGGATATTGATCCCACCCTTCCCGAAGCGGAGGAAACGGGCGTGACCTTTGCCCAAAACGCTTTCATCAAAGCGGATGAAGCGTGCCGCTTCACGGGTTTACCGTCCATTGCGGACGATTCGGGGTTGACGGTGGATGCGCTGGGCGGCGAGCCGGGTGTGTATTCCGCGCGTTATGCCCCCGTGGGGCAACGCAAAGCCACGGTGCTCCAAAAACTGCAAGGATTGCCCAAAGAACAGCGCGGTGCCGCCTTTGTGTCGGCGGTGTGCTGTGTGTTCCCGAACGGGGACGTGGTGACCGCCGA
This sequence comes from Acutalibacteraceae bacterium, assembly GCA_045591605.1. GTDB lineage: Bacteria > Bacillota > Clostridia > Oscillospirales > Acutalibacteraceae > SIG588. Next base: position 502 of record JAZNTC010000112.1, read on the forward strand.
AGGCGTGTGCCGCGGTCACATCGGGGAAGAGGCACGCGGTGACGGCGGCTTTGGATACGATCCGATTTTTGTCACCGAAAACGGGCGCACCTTTGCCGAACTCACCCCCGAAGAAAAAGATGCCATCAGTCACCGCGGTCGCGCTTTGCGCGCCTTTGCGGAAAAATTAGCGATATATTTGGAGGAAACCTCATGTTGACGAGTAAACAACGCGCATACCTGCGCGGTTTGGCGAATACATTGGATCCGATTTTGCACGCAGGCAAAGGCGGCATTTCGGATGCCATGCACAAGCAGGCGGACGATGCACTCACCGCACGCGAACTCATTAAGGGGCGCGTGCTTGAAACCGCTCCCGCCTCCACGCGTGACACGGCGGAGCAAATCGCCGCCGCGGTGGGTGCCGAAGTGGTGAGCGTGATCGGGCGCACCTTCGTGCTGTATCGCCGCAACCCGAAAGACCCTGTCATCGACCTGCCGCGCGCCTGATGGGAACGGCAAGACGGTGCGGTCTGTTCGGCGGCACATTTGATCCGATTCACAACGGGCATGTTGCGTTGATTCGCACGTTGGTGAAGGAATTGGCGTTGGATACCGTGGTGCTGATGCCCACGGCACAACCGCCGCATAAGTTAAAGAACGGGATGGCCAGTGCCGCCCATCGTTTGGAAATGTGCCGTCTGGCAACGGTGGATTGTCCGTTTGTAACGGTGTCGGATTGGGAAATCCAAAAAGGCGGTGCCAGTTTCACCGTGGACACCTTGTGCCATTTGAACGAAACCTATCCCGATACCGAATGGTATTTGTTTGTCGGTGCGGATATGTTTTTGTCCATCGACACGTGGTTTCGTTTTTCGGACATTGCCCGTCTGGCAGTGCTGTGTGCTGTTCCGCGAGACGGTGTGACCCGTGAGGACTTGTGCGAAAAAGCGGCACAGCTTCAAACGCTCGGGTGCCGCACGGTGGTGGCGGATATGACGGCGGTGGATGTGTCGTCCACGCTGTTGCGTGAACGCGCGGCACGCGGTGAATCGCTCGGCGAGTGGTTGCCGCCCGCGGTGGAGGCGTATATTATGGAACACGAATTGTATCAAACGGTGAGCGGTGCGCCGGCAACCGATGAGCAGATCATCGAGATCTTGCGCGGTCGTTTGAAACCCGGTCGCTTTGCCCATTCGCTCGCGGTGGCCGAGGAAGCGGAACGCTTGGCTGCCCGTTACGGTGCAGATGTGGGGGAAGCGCGCACCGCCGCCTTGCTTCACGACATTATGAAGAACACACCGCCCGACACGCAGTTGCAACTGCTTGCACAGTACGGCGTGGCAATGAGCGATGTAGAACGCGGTGCGGAGAAACTGTATCACGCGATGAGCGGCGCGGCGTTTGCCGAACACGTGCTCGGCGTGACCGATCGTGACGTGCTGAATGCGGTGCGGTATCACACCACCGCCCGTGCAGGGATGAGCATACTGGAAAAGGTGCTGTACCTTGCGGATTTCACGTCGGCAGATCGCGATTACGACGACGTGGATGAAATGCGCCGTCGCGTGGATGTTTCGGTGGTGTCGGCGATGACCTATGCGTTGACCTACACCATCAAAGATTTGCTGAAAAAGAAAAAGCCGATCCACCCCGACACGGTGGCGGCGTTTAACGAACTGATGTTGCAGGAAGGAGACGAAACGAATGGCGAACACTCCTGAAAGGCCCACGGCGAAGAAACCCGTGAAAAAGCGTGCGCCGGCGAAACGCGTCGCCACCAAAAAAACGGGGACAAGCGCGACACAGACGACCGCCAAGAAACCCACGACCAAGAAAAAGAAAAAAGGCTACGGTCGCATCATCATCATGGCGTTGCTCACCGTCTTCATCGTGCTGACGTCGGTGTTGATTTTTAAGATCGGCAAAATGGTGTTCGATGCCTTCCTCGGCGGCGCGGAGGAAAGCGAAACGCCGACCGAAGTGAATCCCATTCCCTATGAAACCACGCCGGTCGAACTCAGCACCAAGGTGGGATATTACCTCGTTGGTGTGATGGGAGAAGGCGGCTTGGAAGGAGAGATGGATCTTCTGTCGCTCGTCTGCTTCGACAAAGAAGCGAACACCGTCAACGTGTTGCAGATGCCGCAGGACACCTTCCTCGGTGAGGACGATGCGTTCAAGGTGAACCGTCTGTCGGAGGTGTATGCATCGCCGCAGGACCAAGTGTGGTGCAACAAGTGCGGTTGCCGTGTGTATGCGCCGGCGGTAGGGGAGAATAATACGCATGTAGAGTGCGGCACAACTCTCGGCACCAAGGAAGGGTCCTCCACCGGCAACTTGGCAGAAGTGTTCAACCGCCAGTACGGTCTGCCCATCGACGGATTTTATATCTTTGAGCAAACCACCTTGCGTGACTTGGTGGATTATATCGACGGCATCACGCTGAATCTGGCATTTGCGGTGAGCACCGAAGAGATCACCTATGCGGCCGGTATGCGCACCATCAACGGCGAAGCAGCGCTCAAATACATCGCCGCGACCGACAACACGGTGGGCGGCGATATGGCGCGGTTTGACCGCTTCAATCAAGTGTGTGCCTCCATCTTGACCCGTTTGTTTGCGTTGGACGACACGAAACTGACCGAAACGATGCAGGATCTGCAACGTTGGGATGCGCCGATTCGTGTGGAATTCGGCATCACCTACGTGGAGATCGCCGATATGGTGAAAGCGATGCGCGCAGTCACGCTGGACAAGATTCACGTCTTTGTGTTGCCGGGCGAAAAGGCCACCAAAGATGGTGAGAATTACTATTCGGTGCACCGCGTGGAGGTGCTGACACTGTTGAATCAGGCGTTCAATCCGCACCGCGATGCGCTCACCGAAAGCGATATTAACTTGACCGAAATCGCGAACACCATACCGGCGAATCTCACCTCCACGCCGTTGTCGCAATGGAAGGTGGAACAAAGCGAAGTCGGATCGTAGCCATGTCGTTCTGTGAGCCAAGGAGTTGTCAGTGAGTCTTGTCTTCCTAAGACCGCTTGGCCTCCGACTTCACCGAAAGCGATATTAACTTGACCGAAATCGCGAACACCATACCGGCGAATCTCACCTCCACGCCGTTGTCGCAATGGAAGGTGGAACAAAG
>JAZNTC010000113.1:0-2340 GCA_045591605.1 Acutalibacteraceae bacterium
CGATTCCTCCCTATGTGAGTGCCCCTCAAGGGTGCTTTTCTTTTATTCTTCGCCCATAATGATACGACCCATTCAACGGAATGAAAACACCTGTTTGAGTAACGGCTGTGCACCTGTAATCGGATCTTTGTCCATTACAAGAATATCTGCCATATATTCGTCCCACGCCTTCACGACAGGGCTGTCGGCTTGCGTTTTAGCGGCAAAATCGATGCCCTTCTCGCACTCATAATATCCAAACAGTTCGTTACCAACGTTCCAGATGGAATAATTCACGATACCCGCCTCGGTAAGCAACGCTTTCATATCCTCCGGTAATTGGTCGTGACGACGAATATACTCGTCAATACACCCTTCTTTAACGGTTCCTTTCCACGCGTACTTTTCCATAGTTATCACCTCATAACATTTTTTTACATTATACCATATCCCCTTTGGCAGTGCAAGATTAAAATATTGATAAGGTGCGTCTGCTTACATCGGTTTGTCATCGGTTGCAGGATTTTCGATTACATTTCCTTCTTTTGTGAAGCGGGAGCCGTGACACGGGCAGTCCCACGAATGTTCCGCAGAATTGTATTTAAGCGCACACCCCATGTGCGGACATCGCGGCGCCGTGGGTCTCAACATATTTACCGCCGTTTCGGTCATGTTCACCGCCAGTTGCGGATGCCACATACTGCGCGAGGGAGAAAAGACTTTAGCATATTCGTTTTCTTTGCCGCACACCCTATCTCGCAATATCCGTGCCGCCGCCATGGCAGACGTCATCCCCCACTTATTAAAACCCGTTGCTACGTATACGTGCGGCATCTTTGCCCCGTATTGTCCAATATAGGGAATTCCGTCCAGCGTCATACAATCCTGCGTTGCCCAGCGTGCCACCTCGCGGTTTTGGGGATAGTGTTTTTGTGCAAACGTTTGCAGTTCCTTCCAATTTCCGCCCGTTTTTCCCGTGCGGTGACTGCCGCCCCCCAGCAACAGCGTGTTACTGCATTCGCGGAACGACAACCCTTTCATAGCGATATCCACATACATCCCGTGCGGTACACGCGCATGGTTGAGAGCCAAAACGTAGGAACGGTGCTGATACATTTTCATAAAATACAATCCGTGTGTATTGATAAACGGAAAATGTGTGGTAACAAGGATGTTTTCGGCAAAAATTCTTCCACGATTGGTAACCGCGCCGCCTTTGCACAGGCGAAGAACCTTTGTGTTCTCGTAGATGGTAAGATCGTCGGTCAATGCAAAGCCGAATTTCAACGGATGAAACTGCGCTTGATTGGCGATTTGCAATGCCCCCTGCGTTTTTATCGGCAATGCGACCTCATGGCAAAAGGTATGCGCCAACCCTAATCGTTCATACGCCGACGCCTCACGCTCCAATGCGCGTTTGTCGTCCGTTGTGTATGCAAAGGCATCCTGCAAGGTGTAATCACAATCGATATGGCGGCACAATTCGTCGTATTGTTTGAGAGCCGTTTGTTGCGCTTTCAAATACATTTCCGCCATTTCCATGCCCCAACGGCGAATAATACGATCATAGATCATACCGTGCTGCACCGTGATTTTGGCGGTGGTATTTCCCGTAACTCCACCGCAAACACGAGCGGCTTCCGCCACTACACAATCAATCCCTGCCTGCTTTAACATATACGCACATAAAATGCCTGTCAAACCGCCGCCGACAACCAGCACATCGGTTTTCACATCCGCTTCCAACGGGTGAAACGTGGGAAACTGTGCGTGTTTGATCCATATCGATTCCATTCTCATCCCTCCGCAGGGTGAGCAGTCAAACCCAAACTCCGTTTTGGGAAGGCGGATTTTCGCTCATCCATTGTTAAAATACTCGCCAATACTGGCAGTTAGTGTTCCCGTCTGAGAGTGGAATATGAAGCCCAAGACATAACAGATGAACGATTACACACTGATTTCCTGTAATACCATCATGTTGTCAAACACACCGCGTGTGTTTGGTTCGCGTTATGACGGCAGTGATGAAATCTGATTACTATCCCGTCCATATCATCGCAGAGCTGTAAAAAAAGAGTCCCGTTTGGGACTCTTTTTAATTTAGGTATCTTCATTATAGCATTCAAAGATTGCATCCACGCGTTCTTTGTCTTGCGCGACCTTTTTCTGAGTCAAAAGGCTCACGACCGGTACCACGATAGCCGAAGCCGCCATGGCCGCCACACCCATTTCGGGCGATTTCGCCGCCGCTGCTTTAAAGCTGTCGGTCAAGGTGATTGCAAGCGTTGCACCACCAACCGTCAACAGACCTGAAAGCACACCGGCATAGGCGCCGATTTTGGTGATCTTCTTGGAGAACAG